>PFPO01000013.1 GCA_002793075.1 Candidatus Komeilibacteria bacterium CG_4_10_14_0_2_um_filter_37_10 | reverse complement strand
TAGTTTACTAGAAAGTGCAATATGTGTGTGCACATTACCAGCTTTCCTTGACAACATATAATTATTATTATATTATCTAGTAACATAAATTATAAAAATTAATCTTAGTAAACAAATATGGCTCATAAGAAAGCGGGCGGAACCGCCTCCAACCTACGTGATTCCAATGCCCAACGTCTCGGTGTTAAGCTATTTGCTGGTGAGAAGGCAAAAAGTGGTAATATTATCGTCAAGCAAAGAGGAACTAAATTCCGCGCTGGTCTCAACAGTAAACGCGCAAATGATGATTCGATTTTTGCTACTAATAGTGGTGTGGTTAAATTTCGCAAGAAAATTATTAAAAAATACGACGGTAAATTAAAATCCGCCACCTATATCGATATCGTTTAATTCTTCAGAACAAAAAACCCTTTCTGATCAGAAAGGGTTTTTTTAATTTACAATAAAATAATTACTTTAAATTTTAAGATAACGACGCATTGCCAAGGTGCTGGCAATAAAGGTAATGAAAATAGCCACAATAATTTCAATACCAAATACAAACAAAAAATTATTCATTAATAACTGTACTAAATTGGTGGAATAATCACCAAAGAACTGATCAAAATATGGTTGTAGCCAGCTGACCAGTGGAAAAATAAGCAATAGAATGATAAACATCGAAAATAAACTATACATAATACCCTGTAAAAAAAATGGTGTACGAATAAACCAATTAGAAGCACCAACAAGTTTCATAATACCAATCTCCTCGCGATGAGCATAGATACCCATTTGAATGGTATTGAATACCACAATACCGGCAATGATAATGAAAAAGATACTTAAACCAAAACCAATCTTTCTTATTTGCTCCGTATATTTTGCGATATTATTAATCAAATCACGAGTTTGATAAAATTCACTATTATCAATTTCTAAAATTGTTTTATATTCATCCTTACCTAATTCCGCTAATAAACTTGGCATATCGTTTAGATCCTTAACCTTGACCATGAGACTGCCAGCAAATGGATTTTGCTCAAGGACCGCCAGTGAAGATAATAATAATTCATTACCTTGATTTCTTTCCTTAAATTTAGTTAAGGCGTCATCGGCGTTAATGAATTTAACCTGACTAACATCAGGCAGCTTAGCTAATTCTTCGACGAGATAATCCACTTGCGTTTGCTGAGCATCTTTAGTAACGTCAATATAAATTTCTGTTTTTGATTGCACGACTTCTATCAGGTGCATCGATATTAGATTGAATATTAATAAAGCGGAAACTGAAAGTAAGGCCAACGTAATAATGGACGTAGTGCCAACGGTCAAAAGCCAATTACGCCAAAAATTTTGACCGGCAAATTTCACTGTTCGATATAAATCAAGAAAAAACATAATTATAATAAATAACGACCCCTTTCTTGGTCAGAAATAATTTTACCATTTTCAATAGCAATAACTCTCTTCTTCAAACTATTAACAATATCACGATTATGGGTAACTAACAGCACCGTAGTACCAATTTGATTAATTTTTACCAACAAGTCAATAATTTCTCGGGAGTTAATAGAATCTAAATTACCTGTGGGCTCATCAGCGATTAATAATTTGGGTTTATGAACTAAAGATCTGGCAATAACCACTCGTTGTTGTTCACCGCCGGACAACTGTTTAGGATAACGGTCCATTTTATTTTCTAAATTAACAATTTTCAAAACCTGCGGAACTGTTTGTTTGATTTTATCAGTACTACAACCACAGGTTTCCAGAGCAAAAGAAACGTTTTCATAAACTGTTTTCTTAGGTAGTAGCTTAAAATCCTGAAAAACAACACCGATTTGCCTTCTTAAATAAGGTATTTCATAGGGTTCAATTTTGGTTATATCCCAACCACCGATAACAATCCGCCCCGAAGACGGCTTTTCCTCAGCGATAATCAATTTGACCAGAGTTGTTTTACCAGTTCCTGATTGACCCACCAAAGAAACGAATTCACCAGCTTTAATTTCCAGATTGATATTATCTAGGGTGTAGCCACTATTATATTTTTTACTAACTCCGAGAATTTTAATCATGGTATTTTCTCTATTTTAACATTAATCACACCCGCTCGTAAACTAGAAATCTTTTTAAAAGCTACGGCATCTAAATCAATCAAATTTTTTGTCCATTTTTCTGGACCATAATCATTTATTTTGACTATAACTGATTTATTATTATTAATATTAGTAACTTTTAACTTGGTACCTTTGGGATAGTCTCGCGAAGCTGCACATAAACACTTACGATAATGATACCAGGTGGCTCGACCCAACCAGCTATCTGGCTGATAAGCAACGAGGATAAATAATTCTGGTTGCTCGGTGGTTGCTATGATCAATTCTTTTTTTAAATCTATTTTGCTATCTAGCATTTGCCACTGCTGCTGATCATTTAAAAAATATAGTAATGGCATTTTTTCTGACACTGGACGATATTTTAACTGCAAATTATATTTATTATTGTGGGTATTACTAATTTGATAATGATAGACCAGATCGTTATTTATGACGGCAAGAGTCGGCAAGGTTTCTAAATTTCGCGTATCAATCTGCACTATTTGTCCTGACCAGGGAGCCAAGGGAATAATACTAAATATTTGATCACTACTACTGTATTTATTTTTTGCTGTCGGTTGACTGATAATAATTTTTTCTTGCTCCATCAAAATTAATTGGCCCGCTGTCTGAGTAAGTGTGATATAAGCGAAATTATGAACAGAATCTATTTTTGTTTTCTGTCGTTGCCATGTCGCGTTAACGTTTTCTCGATACCATATCTGCAAAGCTGTATTCCCAAATGATGAAAATTTTATATTAAATTGAATAGCTTGTTTTAAGGACGCTACCGATAGTAAATAAAATGAATAAGCATTGGAACGAGTAGATCCCGGCGGCAACACCTCGGCTGATGTACTGTTTAAATAAACAGCAACGTCCTGCTGTAATGCATTAACTGGTATTTGGCTGGAAAAAATATTATCCTCGGAAGATATAATCTGTATGTTTTGATTGTCACCAACTGTAACAATTTGACTTACTTCTGCGGCTTGTAAATCATCCACAAAAATTGCCATACAAACGGCAAAAATTAAAAAAAAGCTGGTAATTTTATGTCTGGTCAATGTCATTAGTTTATATTATAATTGAACAACTGCGGGTATAATTTAATGGTAGAATACGTCCTTCCCAAGGATGATGTACGGGTTCGATTCCCGTTACCCGCTCCAAGAAGTAATTTAATTAATTTATTGTTTGCATTATTTGAGTGTGGCTATAAAAAGTTATTAAGTATAGTCTACACCTGCAGTCATCAGCTTACGATGTGCCTCGGCACGTCGTTCGCGAACGACGTGCCGAGATAGCTCAACGGTAGAGCAACGGTATCGTAAACCGTAGGTTGGAGGTTCAAATCCTCTTCTCGGCTCCATAATATTAATTGGTGGTAGTAATTTAATTCGTCATCAATCACCAAAAATCATTTATCGGCAAAAAAATAATCGAGCCATCTTTGCCAATTTTTACCATCTTGTTCGGACGGATCAATGACTGTCAGCGGTGTTGGCAATAATTCTTTCACTTGCGCTGTATTGGAAATAATTATTACTTTTTCACCAGGTTTCCGCATGTTGAGCTTAGTACGGGCTTCTTCTTCAACAAAATCATTACTTTGTACATAATTTAATAGATTGGCTAAATCATTTTTTTCTTGAGCTAAATCGGCCAATTGCTGATTAATATTTTTCAAATTACCGCGTAAATCCCTTTGTCGATAAATATCTTTGATCGCGACAGCAATAAACAGTATAATAATGATAGCCAACAAATATATTATCACTTTACTGTTAAATAATTTGTAAAATAAGTTATTTTTCATTATTAATCATAACTCAATTTAATTAATATGCTCAATCGTAAGTGGCAAAAAAGGATATGGCGAGTGGTGGCAATAATTATCATCTGCTCGATGCTGATTTGGCTGATGGCTTTTCTCTATTACTAATCATCGCTTTTCCTGAGAACGGCAAGATAAGCAGCACTAGGTATTTGCACATGACCGCGAGAGGCCATTTTTCTTTTACCTTTTTTCTGTTTATTGAGCAACTTCATCTTTCTGGTAACATCACCGCCATAAAGTTTGGCCGTCACATCCTTACGCAGCGCTGACAACTTTTCCGAAGCAACTATCTTGGCGCCGATAGCAGCTTGTATTTTTACCTCAAATTGTTGTCGCGGAATTATTTTCTTTAATCTTTCTACCATTTGCCGGGCAACCTGTTGCGCTTCATCGCGATATACTAAAGCGCATAAAGGTTCTACTTTTTCCTCAGCAACCAAGATATCTAATTTTACTATATCAGTAATTTGATAGCCATAAAAATTGTAGTTCATCGAGGCATAGCCAGAACTGATGCTTTTTAACTGACTAAAAAAGTCCGAAAGAATTGCCGTAAGAGGCAATAAATAATGTAAAACTGCTCTATTTTCATCAAGGTATTCTGTATTAATATAATCGGCACGCCGTTCTTGCAATAAACTCATGACATTGCCTAAATATACTTGGGGTGTGACAATATCAACCTGCAATAGTGGCTCCTCCACTTTTTGTACTTTGGTGATATCAGAAAAGTCTAATGGACTACTTAAAATTTCTATCCGGCCATCAGTAAATGTTACGCGGTAACCAACGGCGGGAATGGTGACAATCAATTCTAAATTAAATTCTCTTCGTAATCGTTCTTGCACTACTTCCAAATGCAATAATCCCAAAAATCCACAGCGAAAACCAAAGCCCAAAGCTGAGGAGTTTTCTGGTTGGTAGTCCAGCGCCGCGTCATTCAACTTTAGTTTTTCAATAGCGCTGCGTAATTTGTTAAATTCGTTTCCTTCCCGGCAAAATAAACCAGCAAATACCATTGGTTTAATCTCTTTATAGCCCGGTAGTGGTTTGGTATTCTCCGTGACCAAAGAGACCGTATCACCAACTCGGGCGCTGGTAATTGTTTTCAAAGCGGTAACAATATAACCAATTTCACCACACTCTAAACTGGGGCTTGGTTGTAATGTTGGTTTAAAACAACCAACTTCCATAACTTCAGTTTCGGCACCAGTGCCTAACAATCTAATCTTTTGCCCCTTAACAAAACGACCAGAAACTAAACGAACGAAAACGATCACACCGCGATAGTCATCAAACTTAGAATCAAAAATCAAAGCCCGCGCTGGGGTGTCAAGCTCTGGTGGTGGTGGCACCTTCGCAATAACATCTGTTAAAATACGCTCAACATTTAAACCAGTCTTTGCTGACACGGCAATAATATCTTGGGCTGGACAGTTTAATAATTTCATTAACTCTTTTTCCGCGGATTCCACATCGGCTGCTGGTAAATCTATTTTATTAATAACGGGAATTATTGTTAATTGTAGGTCTTGAGCTAGATGCAAATTGGCTAGAGTTTGCGCTTGAATACCCTGAGTCGCATCCACAATCAAAATAGCGCCTTCCACCGCGGCTAATGAGCGTGATACTTCATAGTTAAAATCTACGTGTCCCGGAGTGTCAATTAAATTTAATTGATAACCTTGATAGTTCATTCGCACGGGTTGTAATTTAATGGTAATACCGCGCTCCCGCTCGATATCCATAGTGTCTAATAATTGATTTTTCATATCTCGTTTCGCGACGGTATTTGTCAGCTCCAAAAAACGATCAGCTAGGGTTGATTTACCGTGATCAATATGCGCAATAATACAAAAATTACGAATACTTTCTTGGTGTTTATTCATGATTTTCCTTTAATCTATTTTTCGGTAAAAATTTTTTTAGTTGCTCCATGATCATTTTCCATTCATTTAACTGATCACGATAAGCAAGTAGTAAATAAGTTATTAATCCGCCCGTCAACGCTACGCTAGCTTGCAGGAAAATACCCAAAAAAGTATGCATATTTACTATGGATGATAAAAGATGTAATAAGCCATAAATTACCAGGCCCATCAGAAAGGAATTAATCGTCATTTTGATGATGGCGTTAATTAAATTATGGTCATCAAGATCACCAATGCGTTCTCGTAAAATAAACAACAAAGTTAACATGTTAAAAATATTGGCCAAAGAAAAGGAAATGCCCAAACCAATAATACCAAAATGCTGGGATAAATAAATACCGAGAACGATATTAATAAAGACGCTAATAACACCGGTTATCAGCGGTGTTTTTGTATCCTCTAAGGAATAAAAGGCTCGCGCTAGAAGTGGAATACTGCCCTGAGCAAACAAAGATACGGCCAATACTCCCAAAACCTGTGCTGTGTAATAGGTATCCTCCCAATCAAATTGTCCACTGCCCAAAAATAAACGAACAATCTGGGCTCGGGTGACTAAAATCATTACGGACAAGGGAATCATGACAAAAAGTATTTTACGCCAACTAATACCAAAGCAACCGCGGAAATGATCCATTCTTTGATCGGCAATTGCTTGAGAGAATATAGGAAAGGTGGCAATGGCCATCGAAATGCCAAAAATGGAAACGGGAAAACTTTGTAAATTATTAGCTAAATTAAAAATGGCAATACTACCAATGGACAAAGTAGAGGCAATGGACATTATTACCACTTGTTCAATTTGCGAAGCTCCTAAACCAATTGTTCGCGGTATCATTAAAGTAAATATTTTCTTTACTTCGGTACTAAATCGTAATGCCGCCTGCCAGCGCCAACCATGATACAGAGCAGCAGATAACTGGGCTATCATATGCAAAAAAGCACCTAGTAATACACCCCAGGCTAAACCCTTCTGACCGTAATAAGGAACTATAAAAATTATACCGCTGATGATACCGATATTATAAAAAATAGGAGCTAACGAATATAAAAAGAATTTACGCCAAGCATTTAATACACTAGAAAAAATATTACTAGCAGCAAAGAAAACAATGCTCAATAACATGATGCGGGTTAATTCAACTGTTTCCGTTTTCATCACTGAAGAAAATCCGGGTGTAATTAAATCAATAATAGTGGGAGCTAAAGCAATACCAATACCGACCAAAACCAACATGGTAATAATAAAAAAATTGAGCAACGAGTTGATCAATCTTTGACCTTCTTCTTTGTTCGCTGACCAGGTTTTAATAAATACTGGAATAAAAGCGGCCGCAAACGCACCTAACATTAAAGTATTGAAAATAAAATCTGGTAAACGAAAACTAGCATAGTAAACATCGAGCGTCTGGCCAGCGCCGAAGGTACTAGCAAGTAGTCGATCACGAAAGAGACCAACAATCTTAGCAATGATAGAAAAAAAAGCGATAAGTATAGCACCGCCAGTAATGGAAGTTGATATCTTTCGCCAGAACATTTTTAACATAATTATTTAGTAATTATAATACGATTTTCTATTCTTGTCCAGAAAAAAAACGCGTCCTAATGGAGCGATTCTCTACGTCGTAATTTTCTTAATTTTTTACCTGAGTTTATTCAGGTTAAAAAAATTATCAACATAGTCTTCTATTAGGACGCTTTTTTTATTGACTATAATAATAATCGACTTTATCAGTATAATAAACTAATTTAACCTGTCAAGAACAAGAGCTAAAACAATTATTCTAATTCCCAAGACAGGGTTTGATCATTGGCTAGATTGAATGTCATATCCAGTCCCTTGTCGGCGCTAAGAATCAATTCGTCATTTTGCTGAAGATTAAAGATGCTCCACTTTTTACCACCAACAAATTGAACATGAATAGGAAATTCATCCTGACCAGATTGTTTCTGTAATAACAATGAATAAGTTAAGTGATACTTGGTGGCAAAAAGTAAATTTTGATAAAAATTGGAATTTTCTATTTTAGTAATACTAATCGGTAGACGATAGGTAAAAGTGATGGTTTTGCTTTCACCGGGATCCACCATCAGCCACTGACCATAAACCTGCTTATTAAATTGCTGGACAGTATAATACTGATCAAAAGATTGAAAGTAGTTAATCCCATCTTGCTCCATCAAGTCGCGATCCGGCTGCAATTCTATTTTTTCTCGGCTAAACAATTTATTATCCGGCGGTGTAGCACCCTCAATACTGATCAGCTCAGCGCCCAAGGGAACGTAAATACGAACAAACGAGACATTGCGCTGTCGCTCAAAAATATCATTGGGATTACCTTGATGATCACGCGTAATGGCCGTCTTGGCAATTAAATACAAATCCGGACCAACGCTTAATTGATAATCAATTTTTTGTTTAACAACTTTCTCAGTCTTACCACCAGCAATATTCTGGTTAACCACCAGCAAATAATCACTTTTACTGTCCTGGATATTACCAGACCAGCCTAGTTTTTCTACTTGTTGTTGTTGTTTTTGATCAGCTAAATAAATTTGAATCTGACGACTACCTAACTGCTGATTCAATAGTTTGCCAAAAGCTAATAGTTCAGTGGGCGATAATTTGCTACTATTTTCTAACAACGCTTTGGCCAAATCGGCGATAATTTGTTTGGGCTTATTAGTTTCCTTATCATATTCGAATTCACTGTAGTGTTGTAAACTCATAATCACGTTATTAGCGTTAATATCCTTCTGATACTCTGGTAAATTGATAGTTGGTAAAATCTTCAGCCAATCAATCAAAGCATCACTATTGATCGCAATAACACCATCAACGGTTGGACCACCAGACTTTTCATAAAACCAGCTGACTTTCTTAGCTACTGTCGGCCAATCAGGCCACCAATTAGCATCCCAGAAAAACCAACGATTTTCTATTAATTGCATGGGATAGGGTGCATAGACAAATTCTTTCAGTTGTCCCTTGAGGTCATATGAGCCACCACCAGGAATATCCAATTTTTTTATTTGGCCATTAGCTACATCCAGTAAACCAAAACTACCAATAAAGCCGCCAGTGGCCCGGAGTTCATTGCTGTTCTGAAAGAGTAATAAATATCTTTTAGGCTGATCCTGTCCTAAAAAATTATTGAGCCAAACAGTAAAATCTTGTAGCTCATTAATATACTGTGCTATTTTTTCATTACTGTTTTGCCACAGATAAAACAGTGATCGATACTCTTTGGGTAAAACATTGGGGTTGATTTCCGCAATTAACGGTTTTATTTCTGCATAGCGTTGTTGAATATAAACCGCTCGATTGTGAAGATTGGTTAGTAATTGAGTAGGGTTTTGCTCACCAGTAGCAGCGTCAATGTCAGCCATCGCCGTAACAATACTGGCTACGGCATCACCAATATTCAATAATTTACTGCCAACACTTAACTGCTCACCGTAATAGGGAATGTTTTTACTGAGCGTTAATAATCCTTGGTGGTAATTTAGCAACTCTTTCTGAGCACTATTAAAATTAAATTTAGCCCGTTGAAATTTCTCACGCGCCGTAGTCCAATCACCTTGCTGTAAAACTTGCCAACCAGATTCCAAATTTCTGACCGCTTCCTGACTAATACCCAAAACCAATCCTTTAGTTTTATTTAATTTTTGATAATAATGAAAACCGGAAATAGGTAAAATAACTAATAAACACACAAAAGTAAAGAAAAAAACTTGCTGCCAACTCCAACGGTTTCGCAAATTAATATTAGTAGCTGACCAGTGGCGTTCTAGCCAAAGATTAGCTCGTTGATCTAAGCGATAGAACCAGCGCAATAAATAGTGCGACGGGATATTTAATTTTTTTCCAAGATGCAAAAATATTATAGCTAAATTAACTATGGTTAAACGCGACCAGGCTCCGAAAAATACCACCCGATTTTGTTTTTGCAAAAAAGTTGGCCAAGAACGCCAATGCTGTAAAAATATAGGTGTTGTGATGACAAAAATATCCTTTTTCAGCCAAGTCCATGCGCGCTGAAAACTATAATGACTAACAATGGGTTGTGGTGGTGGCTGCGGTAATTCTGTTTGCGCAATAACTTGCTTTTTCAAATCAATTACAAATCGAGAAACTGGAATGGAATTGTTATTCGCTGTACCGGGTAGCGTATAATGATCATTCACAGTTTGATTTTCAATTAATTTTTTTAGTTCATACTGCGAAATGACCTTTTCCTTTTCTTTGCGAGTTAATAAATCAAGTAATTCTTGATCGTCAATAACGAGATCAGCCAAATCAATGCTAGCGATCTTTTTATTGGTACTATTTGGTAAATTATTTAAATCTTTATTGGACATCCAAAATAATAATATAATCCTTTTCCTGGCCTGCCGCCGTTAATACTTTTAAACTAATCGTTGTGCCTAGTGGATACTCCTGAATAATCTGATTTAAACTATTAATACTATTAAGTTCCTGATCGTTAACCGCTAAAATAATATCCCCTTTTTGAAGTTTAGCACGAGCCGCAGGACCCTCAGCGATAATTGCTTCAGCTTCAGTACTGCCATAAATTAGCGCTCCGCGATTGTAGCCGCGTTGGAGATCCTTCGGTAAACCAACGATTTCTGCCAGATCAATGTATTGTAAACCCAGATAATTATGCATTGGTTTGTTTTGACTATTCAAAAAGTTAGTGACTAAGTTTTTTAAATAAAATCCAGCAACTACTAAATCAGTTTGTTCTTTTTGTTTTATTAACAAACCGGCAACTTCACCATCACTGGTAAAAATCGGACTACCACCGTACTCCGTACTGATTTGTTTATTCAGTTTCCAATATGAAGATAATTCTTCCGTACTAATGAGATAATCCAAAATAGTACTTCCTAGCGCCCGATAATTACTACTAATAACGTTGACGTACTGCGTTTCGGGATTACCCAGTCGCATAGTGTTTCTTAACAAAATAAAATCTTCATTGGCGCGAGCAGTTTGATCATTAATAATACTTCGTGTTTTTAAATTTTCGGCCTTAATTTTAGCTAAAATTAACCCAGTATAGTTATCCTTGATAACTTGCTCCAGCTCATATCCCTGCCGATCACCAGTAATAACCAAAATTTCTTTCAAGGGAATATTTGCTAAAATGGCCGAAGTTAATAGCCAGCCATCACTGGTAATAACTAAGCCTTGAGCTAAAACATTTTTTTCCGTTAATAAATTGGAGTTGTCCTTATTATTTTTCCAATAAAAAGTAACTGTTGATTGAGCGATGCTGTCCATCAGCGCGTTCGTTGTTTTTTGCTTAGCACTCAAATCTCGTTCCTGCAAAGCCGTTAAAATATCCACTTTTTTTACTTCATCATTTGGTGTTTTGTTCTGAAGATATGCTGGCTTCATTGAAGCTTGCCAATAACCACCAAAAAAACCCGCTAGTAATCCGGCCAGCAGCGCGACGATAATCAGACCGGTCCAACTCAAAGAACGGGTGGGGATGCGAATTTCGTCACTACTGGCATAAATTTCTTGAATAGTTTCCGCCCGCTCATTGCTAATTTTTTTTTCTTCTTTATTTAGCTTCATAATAGTAATGAAAAAATTTCTTATAAATAATTAAATTAAGAATAAAATAATAATTGACTAATGCTACTAATGAGCGAGCGTACACATCCATTGGCCAAAAATCCAAAACTAATGTTATTTGCCAACCAAAATATAAAATAAACAGTAACTGCAACCAAGTAAATTTGTAAAATTGGGAATTAAGCACCAAAATAACAATAATCACTACCGCACTAACAGCCGATGTCCAATAGGTTGACCAGTTGAAATAGATAGCAAAATTATAAACTAGTACCTGTAAAATGTAGATTAACAAAAAAATATAAGAAAATTGCCAATCTTTCAGCCACTGATATCCTTTCAATAAAAATTGATACTGATTTTGAAAGGTATATGTTAGTTGTAAATAAAAAACCAATGTTAAAATTATTGTTAATACCCAATAGAACCAATTAGCTGGCACAAATAAAGAGAAAACTGTCACCGCAACTAAAAAAATAGTTTGATTAATAATTCCTAATCCGGCGGTTAATAAATTTTTTGAACTAAACTGCCAATGGCGCAAGGATAAGTTATAAAATATCAATAATAAGAATATGATAAAAACTAAACTATAGACCATAGTCGAGTATTTTAAATATAGCAGCTGGGCTAATAAAAAAATTAGGGGAATTAAAAACGATAATACTCGATTCAATAAAATCATGCTTACTGGATTAAAAAATTTAAGCTACTAGCTAACCATTGAGCTTCTTGCTCTAGCTCTAAATACATTTTTTTGGCCTCTTCAATCTGTCCAGAAAAATCTTTGCTTAAAGCAACTACCAATTGAAAGTGAACTTGTTGCCAATCTTTCGGCACTCCACTTAAAGCCAATAGTTTCTCCCGAATGGCATTAACCGCATCTTGACGCGTCATTGACTGTTGCAAAACCACTCCTCGGGCTTCGTCAAATATGGCCCCGACAGCAGCTTGATAATTCGTTACCAAAACTTCGGGTGATGGTAGATTACTTATCACGTCATTGTTGCTTGTCGGCACTTGATCTTTACGGCTTTCACCGAGAATAATAAAAATCAATGCCCCGGTTAATATTACTAATATTAGAAAAAAGATAAATTTAGTTTGCCGCATTTTTTTATTTTAATAACTTATTAATTGTTTTGACTGGCAAATAAAATATTTTTATCCAGCTCTTGCCAATCCTCACTCTGCCATCGATAAACATGCAAAGAACCATACAGATCCGTCAAATCATATCGCATTTTAACCTGCACTTGGCCACCGATACGATTGGAATAATTAGTCTTCTTATCCAGCATTCTCGGACGAATAATATACTCTAATCTAAATCTCAGACCGTCTTTGACAAACTCAATAGTTTCAACGCTTTCGGTTGCTGGTGGATCAGAATTTTCTAGCTCAAATGTCTCAATACTGGAATTCTCAATTTTGAATCGATCCATGATTAAATCCTTTGTTTTTTGCCATTGATCTGTTGTCATAACGATTGTTATTATACCATTTTTATTTATTTTAAACAAAACAGAAAATTTTTAAATTTTCTGCATGAATCTCCTCTATTATTTGAATTGAATTACATCTGTTATTTTGGCACGACTAACAAATATTTAACTTTATGAAACTGCCGTTCATAGTTAGCATCGCTAATTTTTTGAACATTGGGTATTTTCCCCGTCGCTTTAATAGAAGGGATATTATCTAAACTAATAGTCAAAGTAATAAAAGGCAGATCCAATTTTTTAATTAAATACTGCTTAAACTTCCCACTCAAACCTTGATTACGATATTTAGGATCCACCACAGTATGAGTAACATTTTTTTCATAATCAGTATCATAAACACCAACGATTCCTAATTTTTCGTTGTTGGTACCAAAGACTGTAAAGTAGTGTTGGTTGGTGTAATCTTCACTACCAAGAGCAATCCAATCATCATGGCCTTGGATTTCATCAAAATATTGCTGATCAAAATCCCCAAGGCCTTGGATTTCGACTTTATTTTGATTTTCTATCTGATTTAATTTGATATTTTCTCTATTCATTATTTTATTATATTATCATTAATTAATTAGTAAAATATTTTATAATACTATAATAAACATTACAATTCATTAATTTCCCTAACTAATAACCCGGTATTATCAACATCAATAAATTTGTTTAATTGATCAACGGGTAATTTTTCTATAACAATCAAAAAGGCTTTAATAATATGAGCGTGAGTAACTACTAGCACGGTATCATTATAATGTCTTGGATAAATATCAGTGAGAAAATCCTTAATCTTAGAAACTAGTTGCTCGTTGCTCTCACAGTCTGCTGGCAATTTATCCCAATCCCAATCATGAGGAAATTTATGTCCTCGAAGATTACCACAATCTCTTTCGCGTAACCGGGTATCGGTTTGTAGTTTTACGACTGGATGGTATTTTAAGATGGCTTGAGCAGTGTCCACCGTTCTTTGCGCATCACTAACAAAGACATAATCTATCGGCAAACCACTTATTTCTTTAGCTAGATCCGCAGCTTGATTAATCCCTTTTGGTGACAAGGTTCCACCGGTTGGATCCTGACATATATTATCTGCATTTTCCATTGTTTCTCCATGACGGACGATAATTAACTTCATAAATATTTATTTTTTAAATAATAAATGGTACTACGGCAATAATAATCCCCACTAATAAAATAATTGTTCCTAAAAAATAATTTTTTTTCGGTAATACTTCTTTAAAATTATCGTTAAAATATTTTTCACTTCCCTTCATATCAGCCAGTGCTCCAGCATTATAAATACCGGGTAAAATAAAATTAAAGATCTTCTTGCTTGATAAATTTAAACGTCGGTCATGGTTAATAATTAACCACAACCCAATACCAATAGACAGTAAACCAAAAATATAAGTTGTTAATTCATCAACTGTAAAATCATTAGGGGCAAATAAGCCAGCCAAAAATATTAAAGCGATGATAAAATATACGCTACTAATGATCCTGTAATTTTTTACTGTACTACTTTTAGATTTCATTTTATTATAAATTAATTTTATTTTAACAATGATCACCAGCTACATAGCCAGTAGTCCAACACAGCTGCAAGCTATAACCACCAGAAGGTCGATCAATATTCAACATATCGCCAACAATAAACAGTTGAGGATGCCGACGTGATTGCATAGTTTGCCAATCAATTTCGGATAAATCAACACCACCAGAAGATACTATAGCCTTATCAGCTCCGAGTAATCCTTGCACGTGTAAAGGTACTGCTTTGAGTAAATTAATCAATCGTGAACGAGCATCTCGCTCTAAATGGTGATTAACTGTATCATTATCAATTTCCGCTAATTTTAATAATTCTACAGCTAAAGAAGCTGGCACTAATTGGATCAACATCGTCCGTACCTTAATTCGACCGTCATCACTAATTAAGGATAATATTTTTTCTTTTAATTGCCCATGGTCGTATTGTGGTAATAAATCAATTAAAATTTCCACCTTATCATATTTCAGTAATTCTCTAATCTGCTTACTCATATTCAAAATAGTTGGGCCACTCACACCAAAATGAGTAAATAATAATTTGCCAGTTTGCGACTTTTGATTTTTATTGTACTGTCTGATAGTCAAACGAACATCAGTAAGGGTAACGCCACTGAGATTCTTTACCCAGTAATCACTGAGCACTACTGGTACCAAAGACATTTCATTAATAATAATTTTGTGACCCAAGGATTTGAGCCAATCAAATCCTTCGCCGCTAGAGCCAGTATCTGGTCGCGATACGCCGCCACAAGCCACCACGCAAGATGACGCTTGAATTTCCGATAAATCATCTAGCCGAACAACTACTAAATTCTTTTTAATATTAATATTTTTCACTACAGCGTTAAACATTATTTTGACCTTACCTTGTGCTAAATAATCTGTTAAAACATCGAGTACTGATTGAGCGCGGTCAGAAACTGGAAACATCCGACCCTCTGCTTCTTCTTTAGTAGCCAAGCCATGATCTTGAAAAAAATTGATGGTACTCTGGACATCTAACTGGGAAAAAGTAGAAAACAAAAATTTGCTGTCTTTACCATACTTAGCTAAAAAGTTTTGTAAGCTACTTTGATTATTAGTAAAATTGCACCGCCCACCGCCAGTTAATAATAGCTTTTTACCCAATGAATCGTTTTTTTCCAATAGCAAAACGCGTTGTCCTCTTGCTGCTGCTCTACCAGCCGCCATCATGCCAGCTGGACCTCCGCCGATGACTATAACATCGTAGATACTTTTTTTAACTATTTTATTAGGCATTAAATAATTTTATATTCCAATTAAACTTAGTAAGTACTTATTTTAATAACACTTTACCAGGTATTGTACCCTGACGCTCACTAATATACCCCTCAGCCACTAATCTTTCCAATAAGTAGGCACTGCGTGCATAACCAACTTTGAGATGGCGTTGAATATAAGCCGTGGTTATCGTATCACAATTTAGTAATAAATGCTTTGTCTCAGAATAAAATGCCTCATTTTCTCTCTCCTCTATTGACGCTAATAATTCTGGCTTCTCTAAATAGCTAGAAACTTTTTTAATTTCTGCTAAAATCTCTAACAATAACATTTCTGTTTTGGTCATATTATTATTTATTAAAATTTATTTCTTGTTTCCACACTTAACATTCTTTGCTCAACCCATTTCTGGCTTCGTCCCATTAACTGCCAATTTTTGTGACCACGGCTAATAGATAGTTCCGGATCAATAGTTTCCTGCATTCTTTCATAACCGACTTTAGCCAGCCATAATTTGAGAGGTTCGGCCTTGGGAGATGGTACGGATTGGAGAAGACGAAAAATTGTCTCTACGTCAGCAACGTCGGTTATGCGTAATTTTCCATCCTCGGCCACCAATTTCAACCGGTTACATTTTGTAACCACTTCAGAACCCTCCTAATTTAAACGATTTTTAAGCACTTTCCAGTAGTTTCTTGATAGTTGAAAATCAGCTTGGTTTGTTAAAATTTTAATAATATCAACTACCGAAAAATACCATTTTTCTTGTTTTGCATCCCAAGTGCGGCGAACGGGATGTTCTTCAAAAATTGTAATAAGTTTATTGTTTGCTGATATCATATTTTTTTAATTAAAGTTAGTAATTGATCCGGATTATTTTTTAAATCTATTTCTATTAAACTATCCAAAACTCCTCTGTTCTTCAATATTACTTTTTCCGGGGTAAAGACGCAATCGTCCAGCCAGACAAAGGGCTGAGTAAAATCAATTGCTTCAGTTTTTAAATTTGACCAAGATGTTGGTTTGAATTGTTTTAATAAAATCATTGATTTTTCGGAGACAACTGATTCTAAATAACGCAGAGCATCAGTGGCATCGCCTTGCACGTGAGTAGATAGCCAGTAACAATCATAATTAGTAGTAGCGTAAATCAAAAATTCCTCAAGATGATTTGCTTCCTGACCTTGCTTAGTAATAATCGTACCGTCAATGTCTAGATAGAGGTTCATGCTATTTTAATTATATTTTCTCAATAGCGTCTTTTAAAACCATAGTTGCTTTACAGTCATCTTCATTATAAAGCAATATTCTTTCTAACTTACTTACTTCCTTTGTCTTTATATAATCATTAAACCACCGTATAGATAAAGCACCAGAGGGAGTTTCATCGCGCCAAGAAAAACCAAGGTATTGCGCTAATGTTTTAAGAGAGTAACTACCAACTGGCCAATCAGTATGTTTTTTTACAATTTGATATAAGTCAATCACATTGGGGTTGGCAAAAAAATGTTCTACTTCATCTTCTGCTATAACATCGGGATAATGTTTTTGCATTTTTCTATATGTTGTTTTCTCATGATGAGAATAATAATAGACAGAAAAGTTATTTTCTGGAAGTGATTTGATATATTGCCAAAAATCTGACCAAGCCTTTTTCTCTGCCTTTTCCGATATATCTTTTGCGGTAAAATCGAGAAATCTCTCACCCTGAGGACTTCTTTCATAAACACCGTGCAAATATATAAACTCTCGCGTCGGATCATCCTCAATATCAAAAAATAATTCATAATTGACTTGAGGGAATTCAATTTTTTCATAGACCACGGGTTTTTTTATATTTTTTATGATATTAGCTCTTGCTATAAATTGATCAATAGTTTTCTGTCCAATCTTATTAAGAAATGATTTATCTCTATCTTTTTGTTTCATTGCATCTTTTACATCAATAGCCAAAATGTCCGTAATTGTATTAATTTGTAAATCCTCATATAAAGTATCTCGTTTACTTCTACCTAGATTAAATAGACATGTTGGATCGTCATTATGAATCGCCCACTTTTTACAGCTGTTATACCACGGGCATAATTTACACGTCCCAGCCATAGCCGGTTTATTTTGTACTTGATTTTCTATTAGTAAAGTAACATTATTCAAAATTTGTTCATATAATTGCCAATAGGTAATCTTCTTAACTTTACCGATGGGATTTTCTAGATTATATATAACTTCATTGCGATGGATGTCATAGATAATACCTACCTTTTTTACCTCAAAACCAAGCCTGATAAGCGCGTCGCAGTATAATGCTAGTTGCACAGCATAATGTTCTTTTAACTTACCCTCATCGTTATTTTCTTCGTCAACACCCTCGTAACCCATACCGGACTTAATATCAATTGGTATATATGTACCATTGGGCATCAGTCTAAGTAAATCGGGAATACCGCAAATATTATCAGCAATCAAAACGCCCTGATATATCAAAGGAGTCTTATTTTTCATAGCCTCTATGGTGCTTTTAAATCGATATTCTAGACCACCCTCTGACAAATCAAGATAGTCACCAATTTGAGAAATAATAGTCTTTTCGTATTGCACACCTCTGTCCCAAAGCAATTGAACAAAGGGATTGGTTTCCATTATTTTTTCTTCTTCTGGGCCATAAACATCGCGCCAAACTCGATGCTGACATTGCATATAATCATAAAGTTTTGAAGCAGTGATGTGCATATAATTTATGACTTACTATAGGGAAGCTGTAATCTTATTGGATCATCGGCGTTTCTATACCTAAACAGCGCATCTCCCTTACTAAGAAGCGACTGAGCTCCTCCCTGTCCCAAGGCAATCTTAGAATCACTCTCACCTGCTGTGACAAAGACAAGTCTTGATAAAAATTTATTTCGCAAATCAATAGGAAAAGTCTCTTCGCATGGTCGAGAAGAATTAATAATTAAATGAATACCTACTTGTTCTGCACGATCCATAACCTTTAATATCATAGCTAATAATTTTTTGCCATGATAAGCATCGAAGACTATATAATCACTAATTTCATCAATGATAAAAACGATATAAGGCATAATTTGTTTTTTATGATACTCATCAATATTATTCACCTGACAATCGGAAAAAATCTTTAGTCTGTTATTTACTTCCAGATCACACCAAGCAAACGCTTCATTTATCTGATCGTGATCATTAATTATTGGTCTCAATAGATGGGGCAATTCCTGGAATGCATCAAACTCAACCTTTTTTACATCAGATAAAATAATATTTAACTCTTTTGGGCTGTGTTTTTTCGTCAAACTGATAATGGAAGTATTCAAAAAAGTAGATTTTCCTGAACCAGTGGCACCAGCCATTAATAAATGTGGTAATTTTCTTAAATCATAAAAATGCGAGTTATTAAAACCATCTCGTCCAAAAGGAATGATCAGACCTGACTCAAAATTTTTGTAAGTCTCGGACAATAGTTCATCTGCTAAATTAACTAGGGCTCGTTCTTTATTGGGGACTTCAATACTGGTGATATTATCCTTCACTACCATTCTAATTACCTGCACATCTAGAGCAATGAGCAAGGCATTTTTTAATTCTAGCCAGTGTTTACGATCTTTATGATAAATATCATTCAAGGTGCTAGGGGTAGCAAAAATATATGTAGCAAGAGTTGGATTTACACCAATGTTAAATATAGCATTACGAATATCAATGCCATACCAACTAAAAATATCCTTGATAATAGTCTCGTTATTTATTTGTTCTTCAATAATCATTATGATTAGTATAGCTGCCTAGTAAAGTGTTTTTAGCTCTTCATTAATGGCTTTATAAACATTGGAATATTTTTTTTCAGTATATGCTGTATCACGATATTTATAGTAAGTGTCACTGGTATAGTCCTCCATGTTATTTTCTTTTAAATCATAAAAATGAAACCCTACCCTTTCTGGAGTTCCAAAAGACCAATTAGGGTCTGTCCTAATACTCATTTCTTTTTCTGCTATCACAAGAGTGGAAGCCTGGTTACTTTCTTCAATCAAAATAATAGCCCGCGAAGAGCCATAGGCATTCTCAGTAGAGGTCAAATAATCTTTATACATTTCATCATTTTCGCTTTCTTTATAAACTTTCCAAATTGTTACCACGTTCCAATAAGAGATGTTTTTCTTTAACTCATTAGAATATTCGGAGGGTGATTGCATACTAAAAAAATATGTATTATAAGTATGCGAAGACACTCCATTATTGCGCTTAGCAACAAACACAGAATCAATTATTCCATCTTTGTCCAAATCTATTTTATTAGTCCCATTAGTGAGCTCAATCATTTCAAATGCCCTACCAGATGGTTGATGATTTACCATACCTATTGGATAATCAACAGATTCTTCCTGATCTGTGTCTATATTGTTTTCCTCCTGAAGTATTAACGAAGTCTGTTGCCAAGTATACGGAATTGTATAAATAAAAAATGAGAATACTAAAACAATGAAACAACTCTTAATAATAATAGATTTAAAACCATACTGCCATGGATTTAATATAAATATAATTAGAGGAACTAGCATTAATAAAGGCCACACATAAACATTTGATGATTGTACAGCTACATAAATAAATAATTCTAAATATGAAAACAGTGTAACTATACAAATTATCAAAATAGCAATAACTAGCATCACCTCTCGCAATGATATTTTCTTAGAGAGTAATAATGATTGAATAAATTGGAAGGGGTGTTTCATAAAATTATTAACTTATACCGCTAATTATTTAAATACTATCTACTATTTCACATTCTATTTCTTTATTCTTTAAATCATCATTAAAACTACACGATTTTAGATAAACTATATTTGCTTGCTCCCAGGATTCTAGTTTTAATAGTATTTTTCCATCACTTACTTCAATACTTTGTAATAAATCTTTGTCGTTAATTATGTTGGCTATCGATTTTTTTTGATTAACATCTACTACATAAACACCATAACCAGTTGACGCCCATATCCAATCATAGGGAATAATAGCTACATTTATTAATTTGCTCCCAACGGTAATCGAAAATCGTTTACTAGAAGCTAGATCCAAATTAATACTGGCATAGTTATCGTCATTATTAAATCTCTCTTCAATAATTCCGTTTACAAATTCAAAGCTGGGGCACTCGGTTTCACTTACTCCACATAAATCACTATATTTACTACCAACTTCAAAATTCAATAAATCAGTATTATTTATATCATTCGCTAAACTTTGCCTGACAACATAAAAGTATATAAAAATACCAAAAATACATAATATAATAAATAAAACAATTCCACTATTAATCAGTAATTTAGTTGAGTTGCCCTTAACCATTTTTGATAAAAAATTATTACTACTATTAAAATTTTTAATATAATCAACTACCAACGAAATCATTTTTCTAAATACTGATAGTTGCGGTTGTTTTTTTGGATCCATATAGAAATAATTATTTATTATTTTCTATTTAAAAAATGAGCCAATTCTACCTTATTAATATATCTTTTATTATTAAAATTTACTACATTTATAGCCTCAGAAAGTATTAACTTCTCCAGCTCTGCTTTTGTCATTACTTTTTTGGCAATAATACTGGTAACGGACAAACAATCTTTTTTGATATTTTTAAGTTTATCCTGTTTATATTGATAGAATGGTGTAATCTCACCAGTTTCTAAGTTTTTGATATTGATCATTTTCACTTTGATACTTATTATCTAAATATATTCTCTAATTTTCTCAGCATAAAGATGCTTCTGGAATGTAAAAAAGATTGATCTAATATTCTCTACGCTTCCAAGTGATTGCTCGGCATTAGCAATAGCATAATATTTTAAGTTTAGCAGTATTGGTAGTTTTTCCTCATCTAACTCTTCCACACCTTTTTCTTCATACTTAGACAAAACAAAATCTAAAAACTCTTTTTGTCTTTCATCTAAACCAGCAAATATTTTATCTCTTGCCTGTGTCACTCTCTGTGCCCTGGAAATTGGTTCCGTCAAAAATGATATATAAGTCAAAACGTCAAACAGATCACTATCCTCTGCGTCAATCATTTTCTGCAAGGTTTCTAGTTCTTCCCTACCATAACCCTTCTCAGCGATCTTATCTAGAAATACTTTGCGTGTGGTTGGATTGGACCAAATATTTCTTAATTCCTCTTCACTCTTAAAATATTCCGGCATAGCGCCAAACATATTTTCCATAAACTCTTGAATTGAAATTGGTCTACCGTCAGCACTCCAAAAAGATGTAGTAATCATATGTTGAATTTCACGTTCTTTACCATCACGTAATTTAATTTTTAGTTTCCTATTTGGCGGATTTTCGCATTCACAAGGAATCTTGCCGCACACAGGACATGTTCTAGGTGGTTTTTCACATTCACATGGTCTTTTACCACAAATGTCACATGTGCGTGGTGGTTTAGATTTACAGATACAGGGTTCTTTTCCACATTTTGGGCAGATTTCATCTACCGGATCTCCGTCCCACTCTGGATCTGAAAAATGTTTATAGGCATCAACAAAATCGTAGATGGTAAAAAATTCTTTACCATCAAAAAGTCTTGTACCACGACCAATAATTTGCTTGAACTCAATCATTGAATTTACTGGACGCATTAAAACAATATTTCTGATATTGCGAGCATCTACTCCTGTAGAAAGCTTTTGCGATGTTGTCAAAATTGTAGGTATTGTTTTTTCATTATCTTGAAACTCACGCAAATATTGTTCCCCTCTCGCACCATCATTAGCCGTGATTCGAACGCAATAAAAAGGATCCCTACTTTCTTTCATCTGATTTACTAAGTCGCGAACGGCTAGAGCATGATCTTGCGTAGCGCAAAATATAATAGTCTTTTCATTTTGATTCATTTCGTCAAGTACTACACGGACTCTTTTCTCTTCACGTTCTTTGATAACAATAATTTTATTAAAATCCGGCTCCTCATATACTTTTCCTTCCTCTACCTCACCCTCAATAATCTGATCATCAGAAGTATAAACATAATCATCAATCGTGGTTTTAATACGTTTAACTTTAAATGGCGTTAAAAAACCATCATTAACACCCTCTTTCAATGAATAAATATATACTGGCTCACCAAAATATTTATAAGTGTCCACGTTGTCTTGTCGTTTTGGTGTAGCTGTCAAACCAAGCTGAACAGCTGGTGAAAAATATTCCAGAATTCCGCGCCAATTACTTTCGTCATTAGCTCCGCCTCGATGACACTCATCAATAATAATAAAATCAAAAAAATCTTTTGGATAATCACCGAAATATGGCGTACCATTAGGACCACTCATAAATGTTTGGAATATCGTAAAATAAACACTTCCGCTCATAGGTACATTTCCTCGTCTTCTAATATCTAATGGATTAATACGCACGCGCGCATCATCATCAAAAGCAGAAAAGGCATTAATCGCCTGATCAGCTAATATATTTCTATCTGCCAAAAATAATATTCTTGGTCGGCGCGCTCCATCTCGTTTTAAATTCCAACGTGTTTGAAATAGTTTCCAAGCTATTTGAAAAGCAACAGCAGTTTTTCCTGTACCAGTAGCCATAGTTAAAAGTATTCTATTTTTTTCTTCAGCTATAGCATTCAAAGCATTATTAATGGCAATTTCCTGATAATAGCGCTTGCCATAATCTCCTTCATTGGGCACTTTAGCAAATTTATCTTTCCACTCATTTTGATCTGAATAGGTTTTATTCCACAATTCATCGGGCGTAGGGAAACTGCCCACATTATTCTCATTTCCAGATTTTATAGATATCTCATAAATCTCTTTACCGTTGGAAGCGTAGGTATAATCAATCTGCAATTTTTGTGCATAGGCTTTAGCTTGAGCCACGCCTTCGGTCGCTTCCAAACCTTCGGCTTTGGCTTCTACAACGGCAATTTTACGATTTTTATAAACCAAAATATAATCGGCTATCTCTGGCTTTCCTCGCGTACCGCCAGTCTGTATTTTACCATCAGTTATACGAAATTCGCGAAGAATCTTTGATTCCTCGATCTCACCCCAACCACTAGCTTTTAGTTTAGGATCGATATACTCTGCTCTTGTTTCTGCTTCGTTCATATGACTCTGTAAATAAATTATCTAGATTATAATTATTATCTTATAGTTTTTCTTTTATATCAGTCCATGATAATTGACTAATATTCTCAATTTCCCTAAGTAAATAATATAAAGTATTCTTATTGATATAGCTTGGCAAAGTAACTGATTTTTGATTACTTGGCCATGTGGCTTTATAATGACTACCATTGCCACCCTTTTTATCTATATTAAAACCAAGACGAACTAAGGCCTTGGTTAATTTATTCCTCTTAATTTCTCCGGGTAACTGACTAAGCGAGGGCATATTCTTTCTGCTCAGTACCAACTCTTTCAATGTGAGCTTCTTTGTAATAAACAGATGGAATTTCAAATGACGTTAAAATCGCATCTTTTATATTCCTATCAAGATCTTGCAAATTTTTGCCATTAGTTATAATAGAGCCATATAGAAAACCACTTGATACTGCCGTTATTGATCCGTCTTCGTTGTTATGATAATCAAACCTGATACTTGAAAAATGCCTCATGTATTCACTTAATTCAAAAAGTCCTCTAGGACCCAAATCTTTGTTATCCCAGATTTCTTTTTTTATGTAATCCTTTATAATTTTGATAATATTTATCATATATTGTTATTGTACTATTATTCCACGTTTTGTCAATATAAACAAAAAAATGAAAGGCAGTTAACTATTTTTATGTTTTCACGATTGTGACTACAACTCCCCGCTAAACGCTTTTTTAAGCACTGATTTTTTCAACTCTTCCAAATCGTCCAACTTTTGTTGATAAATTGCTTCTAATTTTTTTGTTTGCTCAAAAAGTTCATTAAGTTTTTTTACAATAGCTTTTTGTTCGGTAATGGATTTTGGATAGGTAATTTTAAAATCTTTTTTTAATGTATTTCTGGCTAACTCTGTTTGACCACCACAACCATCACCTCTTTTGGCAATTTCTTTTTCAATAAATATTAATGAATATCCAAAAAATTCGTTATAAAACATATTCCCTATAGGCCTAATAATAGTTACATGCGAATCAACTGTGGTCGCACCGTTTAATACACTTACTTGCGCAACTCTTCCAAGTGTTCCCGTTCCAGTGGAATTAACTAAAACATCTCCTATTTTAATATATTTCTCAATGCTTACCTTTTTACTTGTACTATCATGCAGTCGAGCTAATGAAAAATCTATTTTATGACCTCTAACGCATCTCTGATTTAAAACACAAAACCCATCTGATTCAACATATTTTGGAGAAATTCCTCGATTAATCATCTCACAAACCTCTCCCAATCTCTTCTTCTCCCAATCTTTTTCTGGATTTGAAAAAATATTTTGTAAATAAGATTCAAAAAGCTCTTTGGAATTTTGTAGATTTTTTTCAGTATTTTCTTTTGCTTTGGCTATTTTTTCAAAAACTTCATCTAAAATTTTCACGATACGGTGCTGTTCAACTAAAGTGGGTAAGGCAATTTCGAATGCTTCTATATCACCCTTTGAAATAAAGGGCTGCCCAGCACCTCTTTGAGGTAAATTGATTGAGTTAAATAATTGAAATAAAAATTTATTATCAACAATTTCTTTTTTTGGCGTAAGTGTTATGGTATTTTTAATCGCAGTAAAATCTTCTTCAGGAAAAAACATTCTTCCGCATTGAGCACCAATGGCTGATAGTACTGGCGTATATTTTGAGTGCTCTTTGCGATTGATTCTTCCATCACAACCGGCTGCTGAGCATGCCAAATATTTACCATTAGTAATGTATGACTTTTTAGTTAAATTTGTATTACCCCAATCAACGTCACAAATTTCACCAATTTTTTTT
Organism: Candidatus Komeilibacteria bacterium CG_4_10_14_0_2_um_filter_37_10; assembly: GCA_002793075.1. Classification (NCBI taxonomy): domain Bacteria; phylum Candidatus Komeiliibacteriota; species Candidatus Komeilibacteria bacterium CG_4_10_14_0_2_um_filter_37_10. The sequence goes on along the minus strand of PFPO01000013.1, from coordinate 13,661 downwards.
GTTTGCCAGTTATTTTTCATAACTTATAAATTTATTCTCAAATATTTCAATCAAGTTTAAAATTTCTTTTGCCGAAATCACTGAATCTCCGTATTGAAATTCCACATCGCACGTATCATCTTGTTTTTTAAAAGCAACATTATCATAACTCCAATTTCCTTTAAAATTTCTTGCAAAATCAATAATAATACTTCCACTATCAATTTCGCGATTTAAATATGGGTGAGTCCCCGCGTCACGTAATTTTATAATTATAGGATCATCATCTGTTTCTATATTTAATACATGATCTAAATGTCTTAAGCGAATCATTAATTCAATAAAGACAGACTGAATAAAAGGATTTTTTCCACCATCAAATAAAATGCCAGTATCGATCAATTCACGGCACCGTTCAAGATTAAGGCGTATAAATATTTTGCCTGTGCTTAAATTAACATTCAATTTTTTTGTTTGCCGGTTAGATTTCATAATTATGATAAATATTTTTTTCTTTCCGTATTGTATTCCTGATAAACAACTTTTTTAAAATTCTCAAAATCGGTATCGTTTGTATCTACATTATTCATTATATTTTGATACCTTTCCGATTCATCACACAGAGCTGACCAATTCATAAAAACCACGCAAGCTTCATGCAACTCATCATCTGCTAGATATAAATTGTCTTTGATGATGTCTTTTAGTTTATTACGCAAACGAGTGGGTTTTTCTGAATAAAAATCGCCAGGATCACCATATTTTATTGCCCATTCTAAATTTATTTCCTCATGTTTGAGTGTAATAAATAAAGGCAATAATAAATTGGTTAATCTTGTTTTTAAAACTTCTTTTTCACCCACCTTCTTACTTTGATATCTAAAATAGGCAATATTTCCTAAAACGCCAAGAAGGGCAACTAAAATGATTGAGACAACATTTATCATAAATTACTTATTATTCGTTTTATTTAAAAATTCTAAAAATCCGTCGGTACTCACTTTAGTAAAATCGTTTTTAGTAAACCTTGCACTAAATTCATATGGCTCAGAGCCATCACAACCATAAGAAAAATAAAATGCATAACCACCCACTCTTTTTTTTAGTTTTTTTGGAATCTGTATATCTACCATAGCTAATGGCACTTGAGGTGGTAATTTAAATTCGTCAACTGTAATTATGCTCATATAAGAATTAGACAAATTATGACCTTTGAAAATGTCTTGCATTTTAGCATTGGGACCATACACTAACCCTGGAATTTCCGCTGTACTTAAATTCACCCAAATATTTTTAATAATTACATTGCCACTATTTCTAATTGCAATCGTAAAACAAATATTGTCATTATCGGAATAATTAAAGTTCATAAAACTATAACCTAGAATAGGGTTGGGTCGCTTTCCAAACATACCAGATAAAACATCATGGGGAATAGAAACGTGAGACTCTCCACTTCTCATATAATATTGATGTTTTAAATCATTGATGATTGTTTGCAGCGGAGCAAAATTTGATTTAGGAATCTCTACCACAACATAACCAAAATTCTTGCTGGAGGATTCAACCGTAAAACTATTCACATAATTATTTGGTGGCGTGGTAACCCTACTCACATTTTCATTGACTAATTTTGAAAATTCTGAAATGCCACTAAACGGCTTCAACTGAAATGTTTTAATTAATTTATCTTCCGCAATGCCAAAAATTAATAATCCACCAGCTGAATTTCCGAATCCGGAAACAGCTTTTGCTAAATTTTTATAATCAGAGACAGAAAAACCACGTTTAGATGTATAATCATCGACAACCTCTTTAAAATCAACGTAGAATGATTCTTTTTCATTTTCAATCAACGTTTTTATATAACTCTCGCCAGAGTTCATTATATTTGCCTTTATTGAGTCATATGGTTCCTTATGTATATTCATAAAACCTATTAAATAATTTCCTCAATTTTAATGAGTATCTCACTACTTTCATAATCTAGTTTTCTCATAACATTTACAATATCCTTCGGCTCGCGTAAAATAACTTCACCGACTTTATTTGGATTTTTTACTGACAAATCAAAAGTCGCTTGATCAATATTTTTTACATCAACGCTCCATGAATTGACGCTATCGGCTTTGTTCTTTTGTAACTCAACAAATTCTATTAAATCGGCTTCATTGAGTGGATTGCCTTTGCCAAGGTTACGGTCAAGGTTAAGTTGATAGAACCAAACTTTTTTTGTCGGAGTTCCTTTAGTGAAAAATAAGATTACTGTCTTTACTCCAGCACCCTGGAAGGCACCGCCTGGTAAATCTAATACTGTATGCAGATTACAACTTTCCAGAAGTAACTTGCGCAAAGAAATAGAAGCATTGTCAGTGTTAGATAAAAAAGTATTCTTAATAACTATGCCAGCTCTACCACCGGCTCTAAGAATTTTAATAAAATGTTGCAAAAAAAGATTGTCTGAGCCACTAGATTTAATTGGAAAATTATGCTGAATTTCTGAACCAAGCTTCGCACCAAAGGGTGGATTTGCTAAAATAATATCATAGCGATCCTTTTCCTGAATATCATTAATATTGTCTGACAAGGTGTCCATATGTCTAATATTTGGAGCCTCAATGCCATGCAAAATCATATTCATAATACCGATTATGTAGGCAAGCTATTTTATTTCTTTGCCATAAAAAGTTTTGTTTTGCAATGTTTTCATCTGACTTGAGGAAAGCTTGGTTTGGTTCTCAGTCAAATAATTGTACGCCTCGACTAAAAAACCAGCACTACCACAAGCTCCATCATAGATTGTTTCACTAATTTTGGGATCAACTATTTTAACTATCGTTCTAATAAGTGGGCGTGGGGTGTAGTATTCTCCTCCATTTCTTCCGGCATTACCCATGTTCTTAATTTTGGCTTCATAAAGATGAGAAAGCTCGTGCTTTTCTTCATAAAGACGAAAGTGCATACCGTCAACAATATTCAAAATCTCGCGCAATTTATAACCGCTAGATATTTTATTCTTTAGTTCATGAAAAATTTCACCAATTTTATACTCAATGGTATTGGGATCTTCTGCTCTAAATTTCTTAAGATACGAAAAAAGCTTGTTATTTACAAAATCCTTCAAGTCATCACCATCCAATGCTTCTTGATGATCTAATTTGCCGTTCTTATCCTTCGGACAAGCCCATGTGTTCCACCGGTATTGAGAGGGTAAAATGTATTCATAACCAGTTCCAGCAAGTGCTGCTTCTGTAACTTTCGTATCTTCTAAATCATCGAGATATTTTAAAAAAAGAATCCACGAGGTTTGCTCAATATAATCCAATTCTGTTCCGCAACCAGAGTCGGTGTGGAGAATATTATCTATATTTTTAAATGATTGTTCAAACATGGTTTATTATTTTATTTTCTTATTTATCTGTAAATTATAACAATATAAATTTAATCTATCAATCCTACTCCTCAAACCCCTTAACCTGATAAACATACCATAAAGTAGCACTATCCTGCCATTCATTTTCACTCATCCCTGCTTTCAATGACAGCTGCTTTAAAAAATCTGTGCATGATATCTTGTTATGCGGGTTTGTATTTTTTTTCCCTCGATAATACGAAACTCTTGTAGGAATTTTGATATCGCTACTTCACCACAACCATTCGCTTTGAGATTTGGGTCAATATATTCAACTCTCGCATCTACTCCGTTCATATTATTCTATTTGAAATAATTATTGACGGCATCTTCAAACTGCTCAACAAATATACGTTTAAAATACGAAATGTTATTTATTTCATAAAACAATATTACCGCTTTTTTGTACTCCTCAACATCGACGATTCTATAAGAGAGCGGTATGGAATTGTGTGCTAACAAAATAGCATTGGAAATCATTCTAGAAGTCCTTTTATTACCATCTTCAAAAATTTGAATATAGGCGATAAGAATTGAAACCAACAATGCCTTTTCAAAAAATGATGCTTTTTTATTAATCAAATTAACCATTTTTTGCATCATCTCTCTTATTTGGGCTTCATTATCCAATGGCCTGTATTTTGTACCGATAACTCCAACTCCTTTATTTCTGATATTTTTGGTTATTCCGAGTTTCTTAGTTAAAACAGAATGAATGTATTCAATATCAGCGGAGCGCAATTTAATAAAACGCTCTCTATTTTGAATAGCTTCATTAAAAGCATCTTTGTGATTAAGAATCATTTGGGTTTCTTCTTTGGTTTTTCCTTTGCCAATAACATTATTTTTAATCAGAGCTTCTGTGCCTAAGAGCGAATAAGTATTGCCTTCAATGGCTGAGGATTTCCAAGAAAATTCAATCATTATTCTTTCAAACTCCTTATTGATGATGGTTTGACTGTCGTATTTGGAGAAATTATTAATAAACTGTCTTTGCAATTTTTCTAACTTTTCTTTTTCTTCAGCCGTAAAAATATCATTACCTAAAATATGAAATATTTCAAAATTAAAAATTTCTTTTACGTCTCTTTGAAAATAAGGGGTTTCAAAATATTTTTGAATATCGACTTCTTCTAAGCTGCTATATGTGTCAGACAAAGAATACGCCACAAAAGCTCCAGCGCCGCTTTTATGCAAAAATTTCTGGTGACTCAAAAAAGACAAATCACGAGTGATGGTTTCTCTGGAATATTTGTCATCAAAAAAAACAACCACATCTTTGTTTTGGAAAGAATGGTTTTTCTTGGCAAATTCTATAATTTGTTTTTGTCTTTTATTCATAAATACATCTTATCATCATTGCGTCATTTTTTCAAGCCAATTGCGTCATTTATTATAAAATTGTGTTTAAAAGCTCATTTTTTAGCTAATTAATTGCGTCATTATTAAATTATAATTGCAACATTTCTAACTTTCTCTATAATGCATCCAATCCTCTAATAAAAGATTTGTAATACCATTTTCTTTCCTCAAATATTCTAACAACTATTGCATTCTACTCCTCAAACCCCTTAATTTGATAAACATACCATGAAGTTGCTGGATCTTGCCAGGCATTTTCACTCATCCCGGCTTTCAATGACAGCTGCTTTAAAAACTCCTGCTTGTCAGGAATCTGCTCCCAAACTTGCGGTAAGAAAGTAGCGTCCTGATCACCATTGATCAAAACAACGCCATCAATATTTGGCCTTAGTTTATTCATCTTCTCCTGATAATCTTTACCGGTCAAGAGCTGTGGCACAGTCAATAAAGAAATTTCAATTTTTACTTTGTCCAGTTCTGCTAAAGTCAATGGCGAAAAACGTGAATCACGCAAAGCAGCATTTACTGCATTATCGCGAATAGCTTTGATCATTGGTTCTTGCGGAATAATATGGCCAATACAGCCGCGTAGCTGATCATTGATAGTCAAAGTGACAAATACCCCCTGTTTACCTTTTAACACTGCTTCATCATTATATTTGAGCTTAAAATCGTTCTTCTGATTACGCAGCGTACTATCAATTTCCTTCCTAGACAATTCTAACAACTCTTTTTGCTGATCAACACTAATTTCTATTTTCACCGTGGGATAAAAAGCAAAAGCAGCATAACTGACTGAATTAGTATAATCATTCAGGATATTACCTGATGTTTGATAAGCTAATTGTATTACTTCAATATTCTTTAATAACTGCAAACCAACAGGAATAGCTGTACCGCCATCAATAGTTACTGAGGAATCATGAACATAATTATAAAATCCTTGAGCATCCATCTTTTTTATTAAATCAAATGCTCGATTGTCAATCTCGGCAATTTTTTCTTTTTGCTCACCGTTTTTAAAAGGCGTATAGCCATAGTTTGGTCCATAGTGTGTAAAGTCAGTACTGATCACTATCAATGTTTGATCATCAACTATTTTTTGTAACTCAGCACTGATCTGCATTAATTCTTCATAATTATTGTCAGAACCAATGAGAATCGGCAGGATAGTAAAATCATTTAAAACCATTTGCAAGAAAGGCAACTCCACTTCAATGGCATGCTCTGGCTCCTCAGCTGCCAAATTTTGCTGAAACAATTTGTTGTTCACTAATTTTTTAGCTTCCTCAGCGATTTTTATTTTACCCAATGGCGTTTGATAATAATCAAAACTAGGTACCACGGCACCTTTGAATAATTGATAGTGTGATGGTGCTAATATTAAAACTTTTTTGAAATTATAACCAACTATTTGTTTAAAACTGTGGGCGGCGGTAGCACCAGAATAATCTAAACCGGCATGCGGTGCTAAAATCGCCAGCGGTGCTGCTAGTTTTTGCTGCACAACACTGACTAAATATTGACTAAGTTGCTTTTTTAATTGTTGCTCATCATTACCATAGAATGATCCAGCCACCGCAGCTGGTCGTACAGTTCCCACTACTTCTTGTACTTTTTGATCTTTAATCATATTATTATTATGGACAATATTTTTAGCATTATTAAAACTACATCCGGTCAAAACAAAAATTAATAAAAAAATTAAACTACTGCGATAGATAGTGGCGATCATTTAATGATGCGGGTAAATAATCTTGTTTCTCTTGATAATTATGTTCTGGTGAATATTGATAGTCTTTGCCATAACCCAAGTTTTTCATTAATTTTGTTGGTGCATTACGCAAATGTAGTGGCACTGGCTCATTCAAAGTTTCTTGGACATCATTCTTCACTTTATTAATGGCAGTGTACAACTCATTACTTTTTTTACATTTGGCTAAATAAACAACAGCTTGCGCTAAATTAATTTCACACTCTGGCAAGCCAATAAATTGACAAGCTTGATAAGCTGAGATGGCTTGTGGTAAAGCCAAAGAATTAGCCAATCCCACATCTTCGCTAGCAAAGCGAATCAAACGCCGCGCAATATACAAGGGATCTTCGCCAGCTTCTAACATGCGAAAGAGCCAATACAGCGCAGCATCAGCATCGCTACCGCGCAAACTCTTGTGCAAAGCGGAAATAATATTGTAATGCTCTTCACCGTTTTTATCATAATACAATTTGCGATTACTCAGTACTTGCTGTAGATCGTCCAAAGTTAATTCTTTAGTACTCTTAGCAAAATGATAATCCAGCATTTCTAAAATATTTAGCGCTGCCCGGGCATCACCATTAGCTAGCTCTGCTACTTTTACTTTCGTTTCCGATTTAAGTTTGATTCTGACACCGGCGTCACTATCAGCAAGGGCGCGATCAATAATTTTTTCTAAATCCTCCTTAGCTAATCTTTCCAATACTAAAACCTGACATCGTGATAACAAGGGTGAGACAACAGCAAAAGAAGGATTTTCTGTAGTAGCACCAATCAAAGTAATGACGCCTTTTTCCACATAAGGCAAAAGAGCGTCTTGCTGTGCTTTGTTCCAGCGATGTATTTCATCAATAAATAAAATTACTTTGCCTGCTTCCTGACTGTGCTCCTGGGCTTGCTGCACAATCTTTTTGAGTTCTGCTATACCACTAACCACAGCAGACAACTGATAAAAAACACTTTTTGTTTGCTGGGCAATAATATAAGCCAAACTGGTCTTACCAGTGCCTGGTGGACCCCAAATAATCAAAGATGGGAAATGGCCAGCTGATAAACTCTGGTGCCAAAAAGATGATTTTTTAAGTACTTTTTCTTGGCCAAAAAAGTGATCCCAATTATTGGGTCGCAGTCGATCAGCTAAGGGTTTTTGACTTGAATTTTGTTCCATACTGCTTATTATAAAAAAAGATGCCTAATTACTCAAATCAGACATCCGGTTAGTACTAAATATTATTTTAATAAACACATCTGCCAATATCTTTTTTTCTCCAAATCCTTTTCCGTAAAACCAATTTGCTTCATTAATTTTTTGATTTCTACTACTGCTTTTTGTGCCGATTTCGGATTCATCCACTCAATCTCCAAAAAAGTACCAACACCCTTAACTTGATCCAAATCAAAATTAAATTGTCGCCACTGATATTTCGTTCGCTGATTGTCAACGATGGACTCAATTTTGAAACCCAATTTTTGAAAAATCAATTTCATCATTTTAACATCAGCTACATCTACTTCCATTTCTTGTCCGCCCCACAGTCCCCGGGGTAAATGAAAATCCAAGGAAGTATGGTTGTGCAACTTATCATATCTAATCCGTAATTTCGGTGAACTATTAGTCACAAAGCTAGGACCTTTGGCTGGCGAGTAGTAGGTGTCAATAATGTGTTTTTGGCCGGCGGGTTTGGCACCTAAGGCTAATATCTTTTTTACTAAGCTAACTTTATTTTTCACTCTTAATTTAACTTCAATTTCTAATTGCATAAAATTATCGACAAGGGTTAATTGGTTGATCAGTTGCTGGATTACCGTGACGTATCCATTTACCATTTTGGCAAAGCCAAGTATCTTCCGGTGTAAAAAGACGTAGCGTGATAAAACAAACGACTAGGAGAACACCAATTAAAATAAAATATACTATTTTTTTGTTGATTGGGAACATAAATTATGTTTTATGTAAGGCAGTAATCGGATCCAGTTTGGCTGCTTTCTGCGCTGGATACCAACCAAAAAGCACACCAATACTTACCGAAACAGTAACTGCGGTAATTATACCATAAAGTGGTACGGAAAATGGCCAACTATACCCTAGCGCAGTAGCCACTACGGAAATAAGTAAAGCCATTAAGGAACCAAGAACAATACCAATGATGGCACCACCAAAGGTGATCAAGGCCGCTTCAATCAAAAATTGTTGTTTGATTTGCGTCGGTGTGGCTCCTACTGCTTTGCGTAAACCAATTTCATAAGTTCTTTCCATCACCGAAACATACATAATATTCATAATACCGATACCGCCGACTAGTAAGGAGATACTCGCAATTAGCAGTAATAAAATAGTAAGTCCCTGCAAGACTGAGCTAATCATAGTCATAGCTTCCTGGGTGGTAGAAACGGCAAAATCAAAACGATCAGGATTATCTTCAATAAAATCATGACGAACTTTCAAAATCGCTGTAATATCCGCGACGGCCTGATCTATTTTACTGACATCACTTACTTGCGCCGTAATAAAATTAATATGATCAACTCCCAGCATTTGCTTTTGTAGGGCTTTGATTGGTATATAGGCCATAGAATCTAAATCCATCAATGAATAACCCTTTTCTTTAGTTACGCCAATCACCCGATAGCTTTGATTACGAATTCGGATTGTTTCACCGACGGCGTTTTGTGTGCCAAATAATTTATCCTTAAGTTTTGATCCTAGTACCACCACGCGCGAAATGCCTTCTCCTTGTTGATCAGAATAAAACGATCCCTCGCTAATTTCTATTTTATAAACCTCGGCAAAATTATCATTTACCCCAAAAATCAGAGCGGACTTTACTTTACTTTGCCACTGAAATACTTCTTGACCAGTGAGACCGTAGGTTAAATTTTTTATCGTCGATAATTTACTTAACGCTAAAGCATCATCAATTTTTAAAGTGGTGATGGTGACGCCTTGAGCCATGGACATGGCATTTTCGGAAGATGTTTTATTGGTGTTAGGAACCTTTACTTCTATTTGCACAATGTCATTACCAAATACATCAATTTGATCGGTGATAAAAGAACGGACCGAAGCGCCAGTGGCAAAAACCATCACCACTGAAGCAATACCAATCACCACACCCAAAACAGTCAAAGCTGTTCGCGACTTATGTTTACTCAGTGCTTGATAAGAAATTTTAGCAATAAATAGAATATTCATTATTCATACCTTAATGATTCAACGGGATCAAGTTTGGCCGCTTGCGCAGCTGGGTAGATACCAAAAAACAAACCGATAAAAATAGCAATCCCGGCGCTGACCAATAGATATTGCCAATTAACAATAAATTGCCAGGCATAACCCAAATTTTGGACAACTAGAGCAATAATCCAAGCCATCATCAATCCCAATACCAGACCAGCAATAGCACCGACTAAAGTTACTAAAATGGCTTCCATTAAAAACTGCCAAATAACTACTTGCTTAGTAGCACCAACAGCCTTACGTAAACCAATCTCCCGCGTTCTTTCGGTAACCGATGCTAGCATGATATTCATAATGCCAATGCCGCCAACAATCAAAGATATGGCAGCCATCGCCGCTAAAAATAAACGAATACCATCAGTAACTGTTTGTAATATCGCTAGCGCTTGCGCTTGATTGCGGACAGAAAAATCATCTTGTTCCGGTCCGTCAATATTATGCAATTCTCGCATTTTCTGTTTAATAAATTCAACCCCGTGTTCAATATCAGCTTCGTTCAATAGTTTAATACGCGCAAAATTAAGATAATTAATACCTAACAAACTACGCTGGGCCGTAAGCAGGGGCAAATAAACTTGATTGTCTTGATTGGTAAAAAACGACGTTCCTCTTTTTTCTACAACACCAATAATTTTAAACGGTCTTTTCTTAATTTTAATAATCTGATTAAGTGGATCTTGATTGGGAAATATTTCCTCAGCTACCTCAGAACCCAAAACCACCACAGCTGATCCTTCTTTATTTTCTACTTCATTAAAAAAACGACCAGACTGTACTGAAAAATTTTCTAATTCTGGTAAACAATTTTCTACTCCTAAAAAAAATACATCTTTTTTTTCTTCAAATACTTGCGCCGTGGCCATCCCACGGACATAACCACTGGCGCAAGTATAAGACAACATATAAGGGTCGTTAATCAATTTTTGTAAATCATCATTAACGAAGGTAGTAACATTGATACCCATTACTTGTGCTGGTGGACCATTATCATCAGAAGCACCGGGTAAAATTCCGATTAAACTAGAACCAACTTTGGTGATCTCGCCCAGAATCATGCTCTGCGCGCCAGCACCAACGGCAATAATCATAATGACACCAGCCACACCAATAATCACACCGAGCATAGTCAAAAACGAACGCCATTTATTGCGTCGTAGATTATCCCAGGCTAAACGAAATAAAAACAAACCCATATTATTTTCTTAAAAAATCGGATTTACCATCAACGCGATTTTGTACTTTACTATCAGAAATGATCTGACCATCGCGAAGAGTTATTATCCTTTGCGCGTGATTGGCCGTGTCTTGCTCATGAGTTACCAAAATTATAGTTTTTCCCGCTTTATTTAAATCTTCAAAAATATTCATAATTTGAGCCCCGTTCTTGGAATCTAAATTACCAGTAGGCTCATCAGCAAAAATAACTTGTGGTTGATTGACGATGGCCCGAGCGATGGCTACCCTTTGCTTCTCACCACCGGATAATTGGTTAGAGAGAAATTGCGCTCGGTGTTCTAAACCAACGGCTTTAATGGCTGCCATGGTTAATTCATCGTGATTTTTCTTTTTACCATACAGCAATGGCAACCGGACATTTTCGTAAACGGTCGTTTTGGGTAATAGATTGAATTGTTGAAAAACAAAACCAACTTGGCTATTTCGTAATTCCGCTAATTCCAAATCGCTCAAAACCACAGCGTCCTTACCAGCAAATAAGTACTGGCCACCCGTAGGGCGATCCAAAAATCCCAAAATATGCATCAGGGTTGATTTGCCTGATCCTGATGGCCCCATAATAGCTACATAATCACCGCTTTGTATTTGAAAATCAACAGCAAACAAGACATCGGTCTCCACGCCGTCGTTAATATAATTTTTACTTATTTTATTAGCAACAATAATATTATTTGGCATTTTCTTGTCCGACAACTACTAGATCTCCTTCCACGATACCGGTCAATATCTCCGCGTAACCAGAATCACCTTTCAAACCTACAGTGACAATTTTTTCCTCGATAGATTCATTAAATTTAACTTTAACAATATATTGCCCATCACGATAACTAATAGCTCGCAGCGGAATTGCTAAGACATCTTTCTTACTATCAACGCTAATACTAATATTGGCTGTCATCCCTGATTTAATCTCCGTATCGTCTTGATCAAACTGAATCTTGATCTGATAGTAAACGACGTCTTGAATCTGTGTTTCCGCTGGTTCAATGAAAGTAACATGGCCAGTAAACTTCTTGTTTTGTCCATAAGCGTCCAGCGTGATTGCCACCTGGTCACCAATAACGATATCGGTCACATCGGCTTCTGGTATATCCACCTCAATTTCTAATTTGGCTTTACCAATAACTGTTAATACTTGATCATTGGGACTTGCTTGCTCACCTCTTTTTTTATGAACTTTAACAACGGTACCATCCAGGGGTGAGATGATTTGGTACTTAGCCAGATTGGCCAACACTGATTGGAGATTGGCGCGGGCTTGAGCTACTCGCGATTCTGCTGATTTAATATCAAAATTTCTCGGCTTCGCTGATTTGAGTTCATACTGGGCTTGAGCTAGTGATAGTGAACGTTGTTTAGCCTCCAGAGTATTCTGGGCATTTTTCAGCTGACTTTGATAATAGATAATCGTACTGCTTAAATTTGTTTTACTACTCTGCAGGGCAGCTAAAGAATTTTCAATATTAGTCTGCTGGCTCTTAATACTCGTTTTATAAGCATCTAAAGCCGTGGTGGTAAAGCTTTGCGTTGTGGGTGTATTTTCCAACATCAAAAAAGTATCTTTCAATAACTGGTTGATTTTGTTTTGAAAATCAATCAAGCCACTTAAGGCATTAATAATATTATTACTATCCGACTGGCTATTAATACTATTAATATTTAATTCCACCTGATTGTATTCTAAATTAATCGCCGAATGATTAGTGGTCACTTGGGTTAAATAAAAAGCATTACGGGTACTTAAAACATCACGCGCATTATCGTTATCCAAAATAGCCTTGACGGAATCAAGCGCTGTCCGCGAATAAAAATTCTTGGAACTTAAATTATTCAATGCAGTTTGCCGATAGCCATTAATTTTATCAGTTTCTTCATTTTGTAAATTAGTAATACTGTTTTGCGCGGTAGTTACTTCTGTTTGCATTTGCTCTACTTGTCTTTTAGATACTGCTAAATCCTCACTAGAAGCACCAGAACGAACTTTGTCTAAATCCGCTTCAGCCGAACTTAAACTAGCACGAGCTTGAGCAACGTCGGCTTCAATAGCCCTAGCATCAATCGTCGCTAATAGTTGTCCTGTTTTAACCACACTGCCAACGTCAACTAACATTCTGGTAATTCGCCCAGCTGCTTCAAAATTTAAATTGATTTCTTCACTGGATTTTACCGATCCGGTAGCGGAGATTGTTTTAACCAAATCCTTTTTACCAGCCGCTTCAGTTTGGTAAACTATTGTCGTAGTGCCATTGAAATAAAAATAACCGCCGACGAGAATCACCAAAATAACAGTTGTAATAATAATCCATTTTTTCTTCATAAAAATATTTTAAGCAAATTATAATTAATTTTCTATTAGTTTCATATTATAACTTAAAAAACGCTTTTTTGCAAGGAAAATTAACGATTAATTAACTACTGTCATTAGCAGTCCAAAGATTACCCTTACGCAGAACTTCTACTTATTTTCTTCCTCTATAGAGAGGAATATAAATAAAAATACACTTGGGTCCGAAACTCGTGAAACGAGGGGCGGATTAAGTGTATTTTTAAAAGGAATCCCGCTGTTATAAATGATTAAATAAAAACATTCACTTGGTCTGAATCAAAGGTACTTTGATGAAGAAAAGTGAATGTTTTAAAAGGAATAATTTATTGAACGGCGGAGTGGATCGAGCTAG
>PFPO01000012.1 GCA_002793075.1 Candidatus Komeilibacteria bacterium CG_4_10_14_0_2_um_filter_37_10 | reverse complement strand
CCCCAAATGAGGTATTAGCTAGAGTGCAAAATGTGTGTACCTAAAACAATTGAACATCTGATTGACTGCGATGCTACACCTTTTATTCCTCCAGGTTGGACCGTTAAAGAACATACGAAGGGCGGAATGTTCAAATTCGACTCCCACAAGATTTCCCTCTACTTGTTTAAAAAAACAGAAAAAAGGAAGTATTGAAGGAAATGATTTGCGCAAGGAAATTGTCAGCCCACTAGTTCTAAATGCCAATGTATTGGATTGGCTATTAGATCATCCAGAACTTATTCCGGAAGAATGGAAGAGAAAATATATATTCTTCTGGGGCACCATTTATCGTGGCTCCGATGACAATCTTTACGTTCGTTACCTCATCTGGGATGGTGCCATGTGGGACTGGCGCCGCCGCTGGCTTGGTGACGACTTCGCTTCTTCCGATTTTCCGGCTGCCCTCGCAAGTTGATTTTTATCACTTAGCTTCTTCCTTGTACTTTGTATTTTTTTCTGCACCCTTGAATTATTAACGTCTCCCAAGTTCATTACCCCTCCTCATTCCGCTCTAGCTACAATAGCTCGGGCGGATTTTTTTATTAATAAAAACCAGCTTCGTTTTTGAAGCTGGTCTTTTAGTGTTGTAAATGTTTGATAATTTCCTTAATGATTTTTTCACGACTACGAGCCATATTGAAAAGTTTTTCTTCCTCGGTATTACGATAGATTAAAATTTGAACAGTGCCATCGTGATGCCTAGCCGTGCGCCCTAAGCGCTGAATATAGCGACGAATATCCGGAATTGGTTCATAGAAAATGACGAGATCAACAGCGGGAAAATCTAATCCCTCTTCACCAACGCTGGTGGAAATTAAGATATCCAGTTTTTGTTGGCGAAAAAGATCCAGTGTTGATATTTGCTCTTTCTGTTTCATGCCTGGATCGTGCAGTTTGGCCGAAGTGCCAGTAAGGATACCTAAGTGACGATTTGTTAAATGCTGTTCTAGATAGTATTGAACTTTGCGGAGAGTATCGCGATAGTTGGTGAAGATGAGTACCTGTGCTGAAGGCGATTTATTAATAATGTCGACAATAAGTGGTAATTTCTCATCTTGCAGAGCTATTTGCCAAGATTGGTGATTTTCATCCTTTTGCCAGTCACGATGATCAATACAAGCGGGTATTTCTTCTTTCCATAGTCGGTGTTGATACAGCTTTTTAACCATCGCTTTAATTTGTGAATGATTGCAGAATTGTTGCTGAAATTTTTTATTATTTTTATCCAAGCTGTCATATTGACGTTGGAGATAGTGAGTAAATTCAGCTAAACCGTTATTTAGAGAATTAATCGCGCTACGATAGCACATGACCGAAGCATACAAACTGATAAGCTGGTAGGCCTTATCTTTTTTATCCGGACGATTTAAACCTTTTTCAAAGAGCGTTCGTAATTCGTTGAATTTAGCCACCCGGACGCCAACAACTAGTTGTTGCTCATTAGCATAAAAAAGATCGCTGATATTAATAGTTAACATCTGAGCCATTTGCTTAACGATATTAGTCAGGTGTTGGGCAAGAGTATTTTTGAACTCTTTTTGCAGCGGTGTTAATTTGCGATCCAAGTAGCGAGGTATGACGTTTCGGTAATGAACGTATGGCAGAACATCAGGACTATCAAACGAACGGGCCTGGACGCAGTTTTTGGGTGCTTTTAACTGCTGTCGCCATTTTTCTATCGAATCAATTTTGGTATCAGTACTGGCTGTAAACCCCAGAAATTGAATAGCTTGATTTTTAGCTTGATAGTACTCCACCAAATCAACATAGTCATAGCGACCGGTTTGATGATGTAATTCATCAATGATTATCATGGCGATATCAGTATAGCGACCAACGTCGCTATTTTTTTTCAACTCCGCCGTTATAGTTTGCGGGGTGGCGATAATAATAGAATTATTTTGCCACAGCGGTAATCTATTTTTTTTAGCTACGTAACCCGTCAGCAGACAACTGTTAATTGTTGGCAGTGCGGTGCGCATCGTTAATAAGTGCTGACTGCACAGCGGTTTTGTCGGTGCTAAAAAAAGAATTTTGCCGTGGGGGTTTCTCTGGAAACAGTTGGGAATAAGCAGTAGCGCAATATAAGTTTTACCCAAACCAGTGGGAATTATCACGATACCATTATTTTGATCAATAGTACTGGCAATAGCTAGCGAGTATTCCCGAGCTTCTAAAGCATGTTCTTGCAAGAGAGGATGTTGGATATAGAAATGACCAAATAATTCATGATCATCAGCTATTTCAACGACAAGATTCAGTTTTTGAGCGTAGTCCCGCATCAACTGATAGCGTTTTTTATCTTCCTGGTCCAGTTCGGATAAAATTTTCTGGGTATCATCTCCCGTTAAGTTTGTTGATTGGAAAAGAGATAGTTCATTTTTTGCCGTTCGCTGGCGACGACGATGACGAGGTGAAATTGATCGTTGGCCGCCCCGCTTGGTGCCCGGCGTCAAAGTCAATAATTCTTGCTCGCCAAACAGATTGGGTAAATTACGTAAGGGCCAACCATTTTTCATTTTTCACACTCCTAGGGACGTTTGCAGTTCCTATTTTTTTGTTGTTAAGTTACAGGTATAAAAATCCCCTAATCAGACAATTTTGGTTAGGGGTTAATTATTGGGGGTTGTTTTTTTCAGAGCGTCTTTGAGATTCTTACCGGCTTTGAATTTTGGTACCACGATTTGTGGCATACGAATTCTTTTCTGGGGATCGCGCGGATCAACACCAGTCCGAGCACTACGTAAGCGGGGATTGATAGAGATGAAGCCAGTTAAATTGATTTCTTCGCCATTTTGCAGGGTTGCCAAAGAAACGTCTTCTAAGGAAGATAGTACTTTTTTGACATCCTTTTTATTAATTCCAGTTTGGCTGGCAATAGATTCAATTATTTTGGCCTCATTCATAATAATATCTTATTGTTTATATTATAACAGATAGTTATTTTACTACAATCATTTGACGGAGTAATTTAATCTTGGACTGGTTTTTGTCTAAACTATTTAATTCTAGTAAGACGGCATTGATTTCACAATTACCTTTTTCCGGAGCGCTGAAAACTATCTTTGATTGATTGAGAAAGCGATCAACAATAATATCTTTACTGATACCGAGAACCGACTCATAGGCTCCAACCATCCCGACATCAGTTAAGTAAGCCGTACCTTGGGGTAGTATCTGCGCATCAGCAGTGGGGATGTGAGTGTGAGTACCAATTAGGGCATTAATACGACCGTCAGCATGCCAGCCCAGAGCCCTGGTCTCACTGGTAAGCTCGGCATGAAAATCAACAAAAGAGTAATTCGCCTCTTGAGCTAAAGAGCTGTGCAGTATTTGATCCAAAGTAGCAAAAGGTGACTTTATTTTTTTTTCACCACTATCATCACCCCAAAAAGTCATAGCTTCTTGGCCTAGTAAATTAATAACCAATAACTTTTTCTTTTTTACAGTAATCAGTTTATATCCCTGTCCCGCTGGTGTGCGCGGATCATTTTCCGGTGTCACTAAATTGAACTGCGGTAATTTAGCCAAAACATTGGCATCTTCTTTGCGCCAAACATGATTGCCCGAAGTCATAAAATCAATACCGCAGTCAGCCATCTCTTGTAGTGTCTTTTGGGTTACGCCTTTGCCATGGGCGATGTTTTCTACATTAGCGCCCCATAAATCAGGGTGATACTTTTTTTGCCAGAGGGGCATTATTTGGGCAATGGCTAAGCGACCAATTTTACCCATAATATCACCAAAGAAGATTATTTTCAGGGAGTCTTTTTTAGCGGGCATATTCAATAATTCTAGTTTCGCGAATTAAATTAACTTTTATTTCGCCAGGATATTTTAATTCTTTTTCAATTTTATCGGCAATATCGCGCGCCAAGATTGTTGCTTTGTAGTCATCAATTTCTAGAGGCTTAACAAAGACTCTGATTTCGCGACCAGCTTGAATAGCATAAGTCTTATCCACGCCGGCAAAGCTATTAGCTACTGCTTCGAGCTCGTCTAAGCGTTGAATGTAATGTTCAAAAGAGTCTTTTCTCGACCCCGGTCTGGCGCCAGAAATAGCGTCAGCAACTTTACAGATCACGCCCTCTAGTGTTTTCGGGGCATCTTCGTGGTGGGCAATACATAAATAAGCCACCTCTTCGGGTAAGCCAAATTTCTTTAAAATATCAAAACCAATCTCGGGATGACCACCTTGAACCTCCTGATCAACGGCTTTGCCAATATCGTGGAAAATACCACCTTTTTTACATACGGCGACATTAGCTCCCAGCTCTTCAGCAAGAATAGTGGATAGCTTGGCTACTTCTACCGAGTGTAATAGTTGGTTTTGACCGTAACTGGTACGGTATTTCAAACGACCAAGCAGCATGACTAGTTTGGGATCAATGCCAGTAACGCCAAGTTCATACAGCGTGTCTTCGCCAGCCTTTTTGATATCAAGGGCCAATTCTTTTTTAGCCTCTTCAATAGTTGCTTCAATGCGGCCCGGGTGAATACGACCATCAGCAATAAGTTTTTCTAAAGTCCTTTTGGCTAAATGACGTCGTATGGGGTTAAAGCCGGAAACCAAAATAGCTTCTGGCGTATCATCAATAATAATTTCCACACCAGTAAGCTGTTCAATAGTTTTAATATTTCTACCCTCACGGCCAATAATCCGCCCCTTCATTTCATCAGATGGTAGGTTGATCACGGTCGTAGTTGTTTCGGCAGCATGAGAGTGTGACACTCTTTGAATAGCGACACTCAAAATTTCTTTAGCCTGCTTTTCCACCTCTTCATTATTTTCGTCCTGCAATTTACGGATCCGACCCAGCAAATCATTTTGCATTTTTTCTTCGACGTTTTTGAGCAGGATATCGCGAGCCTCGTTCTGACTAAAGGTAGCAATTTTTTCTAATTTTTGTAGTTGTTGTGACTTAACGTCTTCTATTTCCTTTTTTAAAGCTTCTACTCGTTTGGCTTTATCATAAAGACTTTGTTGACGATTTTCTAAATCTAATAATTTTTGATCAAAAAGAGTTTCTCTTTGCTCTAATCGTTTTTGTTGATGTTGCAAGTCCTTGCGTAAATCAGAGACCTCACCTTTAGCTTGCTCCATGACCAGAATGGATTTTTCATTGGCCTCTAATAAAATTTGTTTTTGTTTGGTTTTAGCTTCTGTCAAAATATCATCAGCTCGACGTTCAGCTGAATCCACTGAACGCAATCCTAAATATTTGCGTAGTAAAAAACCGATTAAGGTGCTGGCGCTGGCAACGATTACCAAAGCGACAATCCAGAAAATAGTACTCATATAAATAAAAACCTTTCTATCATCTATTGACGGAAAAGCTGGATTAGAAATTAAATTAGTAAAATCGTCTAAATTATTTTAGACTATTGGCCGCGAATTTATTGGACTCCTTAGTATCTAAAGGAAATGATTGAATTAAATTTGATTTCATCCGTAAAATGGTCAAAATTTACTAATTGTTTGCTAATCTGATAAAAGCCTTCTGTCAGTATTGTGTTTAATTTTAAGCGTTTCTAATATAGCACGAAGAAAGTTAAAAATCAAGATACACTTATTTTTATTAATTAGATGAAATAATGGTTTGCGCATAGCTTTTTACTTCTGTTTAATTTAAAAAACGCTAATTGCTAACCAATCAACGTTTTTTAATGATGATGTTATTTAATGATTTTGTCGACCAAACCGTAGGCCAGTGCTTGTTCGGGACTAAGATAGAAATCTCGATCAGTATCATGCTCAATGGCTTTGATTTTTTGACCGGTGTGTTTCGCCAAAATATTATTTAAACGATCTTTAATTTTGAGGATATGTTCGGCGCGAATTTTGATATCAACAGCTTGCCCCTCAGCACCACCCATTACTTGGTGGAGCATCACTTCGGCATTGGGTAAAATAAATCTTTTGCTTTTTTGACCAGCAGCCAAAAGAACGGCACCCATGGAGCTGGCGGTACCTACACAAATAGTGGAAACGTCAGATTTGACATACTGCATGGTGTCATAGATTGCTAAGCCAGATGTGACAGCCCCACCATGGGAATTAACATAGAGTTTAATATCTTTTTTACTGTCTTGGCTGTCCAGGAAAAGCATCTGAGCGATAATGGCATTGGCGACATCGTCATTAATGTCAGTGCCCAAGAAGATAATGCGTTCTTTGAGTAGTCGGGAATAGATATCATAAGCTCGTTCCCCGTAGGTTGATTTTTCGATTACCGTTGGTATTAAATGCATAAAATTAGGTTTATTTTAGTTATTAGGGATAATCTTTATCTGCTTACCATTATAGAATAAGCGCCCCTCAATGGTAAAGCCAGCTGCTTTCTGATGGCCACCGCCACCCAGCTCTTTGGCTAAACGCGCCACATCAATATGGTCTTTGGTGGTCCGCAAGCTACCTTTTACTAGATTATCACCTTTTTCAATTAGTAGTAAGGTAAAATCAATATTATTAATAGTCGCCAGGAAATTAGACAAACCTTCCAGTTTATCGTCATCAACGGCAAAATTGGTAAAATCTTCTTTAGTCAAAAAAGTAATAACACATTTTTTCTCGGGATCAAATATTAATCTTTCTAAAGCTACACCCCATAGTTTTAGCAGAGAAGTTTTTTTAATCCGATCGTTATACTCAATAATTTTTTTATAATTAACACCATATTTTAATAACTGGCTGGCGACTTGTAGGGCCGCAGGAGAAGTTGCCGGATTAGTCAAACCACCAGTATCGGTCATAATGCCATTAAGCAAGGAAGTGGCAATGTTGACATTGATGGGAAATTGCCAACCGCGTAAGAGACGAAAAATAATTTCACAGGTCGAGCTGGCTTTGGGGTCC
This sequence comes from Candidatus Komeilibacteria bacterium CG_4_10_14_0_2_um_filter_37_10, assembly GCA_002793075.1. Taxonomy (NCBI): domain Bacteria; phylum Candidatus Komeiliibacteriota; species Candidatus Komeilibacteria bacterium CG_4_10_14_0_2_um_filter_37_10. The sequence continues at coordinate 8,119 of PFPO01000012.1, read as the reverse complement.
AGGTAATTGATATCGCCATAGCCAATATTAGTAATGTGGTGGTCAATGTTAATCAATTGGAATTTTTTCTTTTGCCCAAGCTGATCGGTTGGTGATGGTTGAGCAGGTATTGGTTCTAAATTTTTTAGCATTTGTGTGACGCCAGCATAATCCAAACTGCCAGAGTCCAGAACGATAATCAAATCCGGGTCAAATTGTAGAAATTTCTCTTCTTGATTGATAATGGTAGTCGCGTGCGGGATAAAATCAAAATTAGCCGGCATTTCACCAGCACAGTAAGCGATGTGTTCTTTCTTCCAAGATTTTAAAACCTCGATTAAAGCAGTGACACTACCAGTGGCATCACCATCGGGATTGCGATGTGAAATCAGACCAATCCTTTTGGCGCGAGTAATAGCAGCTTTTATTTGTAGTGTAGTTATTTGATCGTTCATAAGTTAAATTAATAATTTCCTATCTTACCGCAAGTGTTGATAATTGTCAATAAAATAACCCCGTACCATATAGTACAGAGTTAGGATAATAATTATAGCTAATGTTAGGCTTACAATAAGGGTTACCGAGTTAGGTTGCTATGGTAACTGATCAAGTTCTCTTTCAATTACCCGGTTTTTTAATTCAATGTCGTCAATACGAAAACGTAAATGGGGGAATTTTGGTAGTCGCAAGGTTTTATTCAGGAGATATTGCAACTGTTTTTGTTGGGAGTTGAATTTTTTTAATACCGTACCTTGTTTATTAATTGGTAGAATGCTGAGATAGACCGTGGCATAGCTCAAATCCGGCGTCACATCAACATTGGTAACAGTAGCTAAACTGTTAGGTGGTACTTCTATTTCCCGAATAATAATTTCATTCAGATTGTGCAGGATTAAACTATTAAGTTGCAAAACTCGTGAGCTCATATTAGCTTATTTTTTCTTGGTAAATTTCAAGGATATCACCAACTTGGATCAGCGGCCGTCCTTTATATTTGAGACCACATTGTTGTCCGACCACTACTTCACTAACTATCATTTTGCTAGCTTGCAGCTCTTCGAGCATACCAAAATCAATTATTTCTTGTTCGCGAGTTACTTTAATTTTCGTATTGGTTTGCACTTTACCCTTAACCACTTCACCACCAATAATCATATGATCCCGAGCTGATTTAAAAACAGCCAGGACTTTGATTTCACCCATTTCAATGCGTAGTGTTTGTTGGGCTTTGATTTTGTCTAATTCTAGCTTGACGTCATCGAGTAAGTTATAAATAATACTGTAGAGATGAATCTTTATTTTTTTATCGATCGATAGTTGCTCGGCTGACTTTTGCGGTTTACTATTAAACCCAATCAACATAGCTTTAGCATTTTCCGCATCCATAACATCAACGTCCGTCACATAGCCCAATCCTTTTTTGATTATTTTGACTTGCGCATGAGCAGTATTTAATTTTGACAAGGCTTCCATAATAGCTTCTTGTGATCCCATGACGTCAGTTTTGAGAATTAGCGGCAGAGTAGGAACTAGTGATTCTTTTTCACCATCGCTACTACTACTGACGACATTATTGTTAGTTGATACGGTTTTTTGATATCTGATTTCTTTCTGCTTTTGCTTAATAATTTTTTGATCGGCAATCACCTCCAGAATATCACCAATGATCGGAGTTTCTTTCAGTCCGAGGATTCTGACGGGTTTACTGGGGCCAGCTAATGCTAGCTCTTGGCCGTATTCATTTTTGATTGCTTTGACTTTGCCAGTGACCGAGCCGACGACAATAGAGTCACCAACGCGTAAGATCCCTGTTTGGATCAAAACCGTTGCTACGGGACCTTCGTTCTTATTTTTATGAGCTTCAACGATAGTACCAGCTGCCGAGCCATCTTCATCAGCTTTGAGATCAGCCAGATCAGAAAGTAGCAGTACCATTTCCAGTAAATGATCGAGATTGGTATTTTCTTTGGCAGAAATCGGTACACAAATTGTTTTGCCACCCCAATCTTCGGGTATTAAATTAATTTCGGATAATTCTTTTTTGACTCGATCAATATCAGCTTCTTCCTTATCAATTTTATTAATGGCAATAATAAAAGGAATGTTTTCCCGTTGGCAGAGAGTAATGACTTCAATAGTTTGTGGTTGCAGGCCATCGTCGGCAGCAACAACAATAATCGCCACATCAGCTATTTTACTACCGCGGGAACGCATCGCCTTGAAAGCTTCGTGGCCCGGAGTATCAAGGAAAGTAATCAAGTGATCACGAAGCTGAACTTGATAGGCACCAATATGTTGAGTGATACCACCGGCTTCTTGGGCCACCACATTTGTTTCTCGTAAGGCATCCAGTAATTTTGTTTTGCCATGATCAACGTGTCCCATGACAATAACTACTGGTGGGCGAGTGATGGTACCAGATCGCTCTTTGATAATATCTTTAATCTTACTTTCTTGTTGGGCGTACTGACTGCTTTCCATTTCTTCATTATTGATTTTATCTACTTTAAAACCAAGATCTTCACCAATAATAACTGCAGTTTCATAATCAATTGCTTGATTGAGCGTAGCCATAATACCGTTTTTCATCAGCTCCACCATGAGTTTATTGATTGGCACCTTCATGATATCAGCTAAGTCGCGAATAATAATAGTATCGCCAATTTGGATAATTTTATCTAGTTTTTGTTCGGATTTTTTCGCATCTAAACGAATTTCTGTTACATTCGCTTCTTCGGCCGCCATCTGTTCGCGGCGCTTATGTTCCGACCAGGCCATGGTTATTTTATTCACTAGGCGATCATCAACTTTAATAGCTCTTTTGCCGATAGCAAAACCAAGCTCTGGTAATTTTTCTAAGAGCTCATTGGTGGTAACTTTTAAACGTCTAGCTAGTTCAGTAACATTCATAATAATTAATCAATAATAATTGTTGATTTTAGTCGGAAAAATAATTATTAATAGGTAAACTTTACTTTATTTTTTCATTTTTGTCAATCAATAATGCGGCCTTGAACATTAGGTTATTTTTTTATATACTACAGATGTTAAGCGAGCGATAAATATATTTTATGACCATTTCTTCATTGTTTAAAAAAGCCCAAGAAGCTGGCGCCTCAGATTTGCACCTGGTTGTTGGTCAGCCACCTTATTTACGAGTGGATGGTGAACTACAAGTCATTAAAGATACTGAGGAATTGAGCAGCGCCAAAATAAAAGAGATTGTCAATGACATGCTTAGTGTTGATCAAAAGAAACGATTGGAGGCTGATCGCGGTCTAGATTTGTCTTATGCCATTAATGACGCTGGTCGTTTTCGCGTTAATGTATTTTATGAAAGAAGTAATTTAAGTTTGGTGGTGAGAATTATATCCGCCCAAGTGCCAACCATGGAGGATGTTGGTATGCCAGAGGTAGTTTATGAATTAATGAGAGAGAATCGAGGACTTGTTTTATTAACCGGACCAACTGGTTGTGGCAAGTCCACCAGTTTGGCCGCCATGGTTGATTTGATTAATAGTGAACGTAGCGCTCATATCGTTACCCTTGAAGATCCTATTGAATATTTGCATACAAACAGAAAGAGTATCATAGTCCAAAGAGAACTAGGTGAAGATATGTCCAGTTTTGCTGAGGGCTTGCGACACGTTTTGCGTCAAGATCCAAATGTTATTATGGTGGGTGAGATGCGCGATTTAGAAACGATCGCGGCTGCTTTAACTTTAGCGGAAACAGGTCACTTAGTTTTAGCTACCCTACATACTTATGACGCCGCACAAACTATTGACCGTGTCGTTGATGTCTTTCCGCCTCATCAGCAGAATCAGATCAGGACGCAACTATCCATGACTTTAAAAGGAGTTATTTCTCAACATTTGTTACCAGCTAAAAAAGGCGGACGAGTTGCTGTGCGTGAGATCATGATCAATAATCCAGCGGTGTCCAATATTATTCGGGAGAATAAAGCGTCGCAGTTGAAAAGCGTTATTCAGACTTCGGCCAAGAAGGGAATGTTTACTATTGAGCAGGATTTAAAGAGATTAGTCAAAGAGGATATAATTGACGAGGAGCAGGCAGACAAATATTTAAACTATTCATCGTATAATGTAGAATAAGAAATGATTAAAATTATTAGCGACCCAGTAAAATTAGCCGCATGTTTAGTGGTAGTCACCATTATTTTTTTTGCTATTGCTATCAGTTTATTTGGTCCACCAACTATTTAATATTTTAGCAATAACAAAACCCACCGCGCTTCACTTGGTGGGTTTTTTGATTTTCCCTCAGCGGGTTTTATTTAACTTCAGAAAAGAACAAACGCTAGACGCTAACCCCTACTAGCGCCACTAATCTTTTAATGGTTAGCGTCAATATTTTCAACCAAACTTCGACTTCAAAGATCGATCTGGTGTGCCAGTGGCTCCGATCATTCGACTTATCTACTGGGAGGAAAAGCCCCAATCCGCCATTGGCTGGACTGGCTTTGGTACAGGCTTAATTGCACCCATTATCCGGACTAGCGAATTAAACGTTTTGCTGAGGGAAAATTGCGATAGTAATATTAGTATATTACGGCGCTGTCTTTTGTCAATAAAAAATTTAGTCAAGATGAATAAAAAAATATTACCTAATATCGGCAATATTATTATGTATCTACTGAATAATTATTCTATTTCTGGACTATTTTATACAATTTATCACCTTGACGTACTAGCCCAGCAATAGGTAGAGAAATTATCTGCTTTTGTTGAGCAATCTTGATTTTTTTATCATCCAAACGCATTTCTTGAACAGTGCCATTTATTAGACCAGTTGTTTTGCCAAGAATCAAATATTGATCATTAATTTTTAGATTACTAGCTTCAATTTTTATTTCGGCGATACCGATGCGAGAAAAATAGCGATTAACAACACCGACATGAACTTTATTAGTAGTTGCCACTGATCCGTGCGCAGTGCTGTACTCTATATTTTTTCTACCTAAATAGTATCCTGACCACAGACCGCGATTAAAAACAGATGATAGTCTTTTTTCCCACTTTTTGACTTTGCTAGCTGAATAAGTTTTATTATCAATAGCTGTTAATGCTTCTCGATAGCAGCTAACAACAGTATGGACATATTCTGGGGAACGGGCACGCCCTTCAATTTTTAAAATAGAAACGCCACTATCCACAATTTTGTCCAGATAACCAATGGTGCATAGATCCTGTGGTGATAATAAATATTGATTATCCATCACGATTTTTTCTCTGGTCGCCGGATCGTATAGTTCATAAGCCTGGCGGCAGACTTGTCGACAGGCGCCACGATTCGCCGATAAATTATGTTGATGCAAACTAAGATAACATTTGCCAGAGATGGCCATACAGAGTGCGCCGTGGATGAACATTTCAGTTTTAATGAGTTGTCCGCTTACGCCAACTATCTTTTCTTTTTTAATTTGTTGATTAATCTGTTTGATTTGCGCTAAAGTTAGTTCTCTAGCCAAAACCATTACGTCGGCAAAGCGCACATAAAATTTAACTGTTTCAATATTACTAATATTTAGTTGCGTGGAGAGATGAACTGGTATTTTGAGTTGGTTGGCTAAGTTAATAACAGATTGATCAGTAGCAATAATTGCATCAATATTGGCTCGCTTAGCTGCGATAATAATTTTTTGAATAATCTTTAAGTCCGATTGATAAATAATAGAGTTGACCGCTAAGTAAGCGCGGAGGTTATGAGTGTGACACTGGTGGGCTATTTTGCGTAAGTCAGTCAAATCAAAATTTTGCGTGGAGGCGGCACGCATATTTAGCTGTTTCACGCCGAAATAAATAGAGTCTGCCCCTGCTTGAATAGCTGCTTGTAGTGATTCGTAAGAACCTACTGGTGCTGTGATTTCGATTTTAGACATGTGCTATGGATTGAATTATTTTAATTAATTTATATTTACCGCTTTCAATATTTCCGGACTTATTTGAATTTCATTGTTTTGTAATATTTTTATTTGTTGCTGTGCCATTTTTATATTGTTAGTCACCAGATAGAGAAGTACTAGGTTATAGTGAGCACGATAATACAATGGATTTATCGCAATTGTTTTTTGCCAGCAGAATTCAGCTTCCGAATAATGTTTACTTTGAAAATAAGCGTTACCGATATCAAAGTATACATTGTCTAAATAGGGATTCTTAATTAGTTCATTAGTTACTCTATTTTTTATTTGTTCAAAAGGATTTTTGTTTTGCTGGTCAGGATTATGAAATAAAGAAAGATTGTGGTTTTTGAGAATGGTAGTTAACCCCCTTATTTTATCAGTTTGTGGATAAAGAAATTTTAGAAATTCGTCATTATTAGCAGAAAAGAATTCATCCTTGGCGGCAGCAAGATAATGATACTTGGCATTAAATTTAAACTCACCGTATGCACAGTTGATGATTATTAAGGGTATCAGAAAAAGTAAAAAATAGAAATAAAATGATTTTATTAGGATAGCTTTCGAATTGATTAAATATAAGTAGAGCAAAATAACTATAGCAACCCAGATCAATGAAGAGTTTGTTATATAGCGCGACGTCTGGCCAAACGCACCACCAAACTGAGCGCGACCAATGCCAGTCATTAATATACTCAATAATGAATAACTACCCAATGCTAAATAAGGAGTTAGTGTCTCTAGTTTAATGTTATGTTTTTTATTTAGTAGCCAGATCAGATGAACAAATATAAACAGACTAAACAAGCCAACAAAAAAAGCATAAACTGAGTTATATCCTACTATTGGTGCACCCAATGATGTAAAAATAAAACTAAAAAAATTAATAGGATTGGTAAATACTGACCAGGAACTGATATTCAAACCTTGATATTTGTACAAATAAAAGAATATGATAATTACTGAACATACGATCCAGACGATTAGCATTGTTCGAGAATTTGATTTATTATTTAAATAGGCTATTAGTAAGATTACCAAGCCAATCAGCCAGAAGAAAAAGCCATTAATAAAGGATAAAAAAGCGATAGCGCCAAACAATAGAGCAAGAAATAATCGTTGATATTTTCCTTCTAGATTAGACAACATTATGATTCCCAAGCTAGACATGAAAATATTTAACAATACTGTAATTTGCCAACCCCAAGACCAATTTTCCCATTGATTGAGAGAAAAAATAATTAAAGAAATGACAGGAAGGCACCAAATGAAAGTTTGGTCATTATTTTTTAATTCGAGTTTTGTTTTTTTTATTTGCCACCACCAAAGTAAAAAGACTCCTAAAGCTAATAAGATTATAAATAACAATTCAAAAATAACATTCCAGTTAGTTAATTGTGCTAGTAGTATCATAATGATTTTGGGAAAAACCATGCGATGACCACTATCGTAATTCCAGAAATCAGAGAATGTCAATGAATGTGAATACGATTTTTCAATAATTGGTAGAAAATCCCATTGATCTAAATAAGGAATATTTACTCCATAACTTAGAACCGTTAGTACTAAAATAAATAAAGGGATGAAGGTTAGTATCAGCCAAAAAATTTTAGTTAAGAAGGGAGTTACTTTTTTTAATTCAGTAATAAGCATAGACAAAGTATAGTATAAGATTATGTTTTTAGTAAGTAGTAAAGTTTTAATTAGTTACAAGAGTTTTAAATTTCTTAAAATGTAAAATTTTTCAATTATAAATAAAAAAACAGGGTTAATAACAATCCTGATTTAAATGGTGCGCGCAGTCCGCTCCGTAATCGGGGCGGATCTACCGCTTATTCATTTTAGATTTAATAAACAATCTACCTCTGTAGCTTTTTAAATACCCTTCTCTCTTTAGGGCATCTTGTCGTGTATAATATTCTTCTTGATAAAGCAAGCACCAAGAACCACCCATTTTTTTGTATAGGATTTATTTTTATTTGGCAGTTGATTATTGTGTCGGGCCAGTCGGGCTGTTAAATCATTAGTCTGACCAATATAGATTTTACCTTTCAAATTATAAATTACATAAACTGTAAACATAAAAAAACAGGGTTAATAACAACCCTGATTTAAATGGTGCGCGCAGAGGGATTTGAACCCCCGACCGTTTGCTTAAGAGGCAACTGCTCTACCGACTGAGCTATGCGCGCTGGTAAGATGGAAACACTATTTATT
>PFPO01000011.1 GCA_002793075.1 Candidatus Komeilibacteria bacterium CG_4_10_14_0_2_um_filter_37_10 | reverse complement strand
TTGATTCTTTTGCCGGCGTAATTAAGTCTGGCGGCAAAACAAGACGTGCTGCCAAGATGGTAATTCTTAATATTGATCACCCGGATATAGTGGAGTTTATTAACTGCAAGGCTGGTGAAGAGAAGAAAGCTTGGGCTTTGATTGATGCTGGTTATGATGGCTCTTTTAATGGTGAAGCTTATCGCTCCATCTTTTTTCAAAATGCTAATAACAGCGTGCGGGTAACTGATGATTTTATGCGGGCCGTGGAAGACGATGGTGATTGGTATACCAAATATGTAACCTCACGCGAGATCGCCGATAGCTACAAAGCCCGAACCCTAATGCAGATGATTTGTGATGCTACATGGCTTTGCGGTGATCCTGGCTTGCAGTTTGATACTACCATCAATAAGTGGCATACCTGTAAAAAATCTGGTCGGATCAACGCCTCTAATCCGTGTTCCGAGTATATGTTTTTAGACGACAGTGCCTGTAATTTAGCCTCACTTAATTTAATGAAGTTTGTGGATAAGCTCGGCGAGTTCAATGAACAAAGGTTTATTCGCGCTTGCGAAATTATTATTACTGCTATGGAAATTGTAGTAGATAATTCTTCATATCCGACTGAGCAGATTACGCAAAATAGCTATGATTACCGTCCCTTGGGTTTTGGCTTTGCTAATTTAGGAGCTATTTTAATGCTCCGGGGCTTACCCTACGATTCTGATCGGGGAAGGAATTTTGCCAGTGCCATTACGTCGCTAATGACTGGTACTTGTTATCGTCGGTCAGCTGAGATTGCTGCTAATCTAGGAACTTTCAAATATTATCAAGCCAACGAAGAATCATTTTTGGATGTTATTAGTATGCATCGTGGGGCAGCCTATAAAATAAAGTCTGATGGCGTACCAGAAAACTTATGGCAAGCGGCTAAAGAGATTTGGGACGATGCCTTATTAATGGGACAAAAATATGGTTATAAGAACGCTCAAGTAACAGTATTAGCACCAACTGGTACTATCGCTTTTTTAATGGATTGTGATACTACCGGCATTGAACCAGATATCGCTTTGGTAAAATATAAATGGTTGGTTGGTGGTGGTATGATGAAATTGGTTAATAGTACTGTGGAGCCAGCGCTCACTAATCTTGGTTATAATAAAAACGAGGTTGAACAAATAATTAAATATATTGACGAACATGATACCATTGAAGGAGCGCCGCATTTAAAAGATGAACATCTGCCGGTTTTTGATTGCGCTTTTAAACCGAAAAATGGTATGCGCTCTATTCATTATATGGGTCACGTGAAAATGATGGGCGGCGTGCAACCATTTTTATCTGGCGCTATTTCGAAGACAGTGAATCTACCGCAAGACGCAACCATGGAAGATGTTTTTGAGGTTTATATGATGGCGTGGAAATTAGGCTTGAAGGCTGTTGCTGTTTATCGTGATGGGTCTAAGAAAACTCAGCCCCTAACAACCAGTAAAGACAAAGAAGACAAACAAGAAGAAGAAAAAGAAATAGAATACAAACCGCGTCGTAAGCAAATGCCGATTGAACGAACGGCTTTGACTCACTCATATCAGATCGGTAATCATAAAGGATATATTACTGTGGGTCTATATGAAGATGGTGCACCAGGTGAAATATTTATTACTGCCGCTAAAGAGGGAAGTGTTATTTCCGGACTTTTGGATTCCTTTGCCCTTTCTATTTCGCTAGCTTTGCAGTATGGCGTGCCACTGAAATTTTTAGTTAATAAATTTGTTAATTATCGTTTTGAACCATCGGGCTATACCAATAACCCCAATATACGCATTGCTAAATCAATCGTTGATTACCTCTTTCGCTGGTTAGCTATTAAATTTTTAAGTGATCAGGATAACGACGAATTGGGTGTTAATCATTTTGATCCGAGTAATGGCAATGGCATTGATCGAATGCCAGAGAGCACTAGTGCGATTACGCAAAGTAAAAAAACTACTACTAAATTAGAAATTGATACTGACGGTGATCATCAGCCGGACGCTACTTACACCAAGAAGATTGAAGAATCAATCAGCGCTTTGGCCGGCGGTGATGCGCAAATAACTTTTGAAATGCAAGTTGATGCGCCACCTTGTGGCAATTGTGGCATGATCATGGTACGCAACGGCTCCTGTTATAAGTGCCTGAATTGTGGCGGTACCAGCGGTTGCTCCTAATTTTTCCAATTAATTTATGGTGAAAAATAAAGTTGGTCGCATCCAAGTTTATACTGGCGATGGTAAGGGCAAAACAACTGCTGCTTTGGGTTTGGCTTTGCGAGCTCGTGGGCGCGGGTGGCGCGTGGCGATTATCTTTTTTGATAAAGGTGGTAATCATTATGGTGAGCGTGAAATGTTAGCGCAAGTAGGTATTGATTTTTGGGTTACTGGTTTATTGCGCTTTGATGAGCTGAAGAAAAAATTTCGTTTTGGTGTGACGGCAGCAGATCAAATGGAAGGAATAAAGGGTTTGGATTTAGTCAGGGCAATCTTTCAAAAGAATAATTATGACCTTTTAATTCTGGATGAAATTAACAGCTCCTTGTGTTTAGGTATAGTTGAGCAAAATAAATTTATCTCTTTACTGGGTCAAAAACCGCAGTCTTTAGAACTGGTCTTGACGGGACGGCAGGCAAATGAGAAAATATTAAAGTTAGCTGATCTAGTTACGGAAATGCAGCCACGTAAACACTACTTTAACCAAGGTCAATTAGCTCGTGCTGGTGTTGAATATTAAATTATAAATATTATGCAAGTCATTCTAAAATTAACTAATTTGGATTTAACGATGGAGCAGAAATCTTATGTCGAAAATAAGATTTTAGCACTGGCCAAGTACTACCCCCAGATTGTAGAAGCCCGAGTGGAGATTGAGAAGCTAGAAAAGCATCACAGCGGCAATACGACACGTTGTGAAGTAAATATTTCTATTCCCGGTAAATTGATTAGAGTAGAGCGCACAACTACCGATTGGACTAAGGCGATTAATAAGGCTAAAGATCATTTGAAAGTTATTTTATCCCGAACTAAAGAAAAAAGAACTAAGAAGAGATAATAAAAACAAAATAAGAAAAAGCCACTAGTCAGAGGTTTAGGCGCCCGGCAAGTGGTTTTTTTAACTCCTGGCATTGCCAACTCCCGGCGTTGAATAGTTTGTTTTCAGTGTTATTAATCGTTTTTGTGGGTAATTCAGCTCTTTTAACTCCCGGTGTTAACAACGCCGGGAGTTAAAGCACTGTTGACAGCCGATGTTATTTGTAGTAATTTAAGCACAATTGATCGTTAACATATTTATTAATAAAATACGGAGAAAGAAATGAATGAGAAACTATCCTTTTGGGACAAATTAGCACAGCAGATGAAGCAAGGGCGACACCTGTGCGTTGGATTAGATACGGAGTATGAAAAACTTCCAAAATGCGTTTCTACTGGATTGTCAGATGGCGAGGCGATGCGAGCATTTAATATTGATATTGTGAATAATACCACCTTCTACGCCGGTGCTTACAAGTTAAATTTAGCTTTTTATTTGCAACGTGGTGAGAATGGACTTTGTGCACTTCATGATACACTGAGTTATTTGCAGGAACATTATCCGGAGCAAGTAGTTATTTTGGATTTTAAAGTCGGTGATATTGGTAATACCAACACGGCTTGGGCTGATTTCGTTTTTAGAGTATTGCCCGGCGTTGATGCTATTACGGCAACTGGCTATGTTGGTTTGAATGCTTTTGCACCTTTGTGGCAGAATTATCCGGAGAAAGGAATATTTTTTCTGGGCCTAACATCAAATCCCGAGAATAAAGAGTTGCAATTGCAGTCATTATCCATGACGGAAGAAATGATGTTACAAAGCTTTGGCTTTGCTTGTGGTAATAAAGTTATGGACCGAGAGTGTTTTACCGACCTATTTAATTGTAATCTTCGTGATTACTGTGAGAGAAAAAATATACTGACCGATTATAAGTCAGTTAATCTCAGATATTATTTGCCAACGGTCTGGCAGGATATGGTAATTCGCGTTGGTGCTCTGAACAGAAAATTGGGTAGTAAGAATTGCGGTATTGTTTTCGGCGCTACCAATTCTACTCAACTGCAGGACTATGCCAAGCTGACTGATACTGCTACTTTGTTTCCTGGCGTTGGTGCTCAGGGCGGCAGTGTTCAAGAAGTTGTGACGGCGATGAAGGATAAACCATTTTTGATCAATGTCTCCCGAAGTATTATTTTTGCCAGTAGCGGTACTGATTATGCAATCAGAGCTGGAGCAGGAGCAAAAATTTGTCATCAACTGATAGTAGAAACAAAAGGAGTAAAATCATGATAATTGATAGACACGAGCGAGCAAGAATATTATTGGATCAATTCACGGCGCGAGAAGTTATCTTAGTCGGCAATCATTTTCTTTTAAGTTCTGGCAAACACTCATTAGAGTATTTTGCTAAGGATATTATTTATTCTTATCCGGCCTTATTAGGAAAAATCACTCAGTGCTTGATGGATGATTTGGATCACTACGGTTTTGACGTGATGGTGGGGCCAGAAAAGGGTGGTATTATTTTGTCCGGTGCCACGTCCATACTAATAAGCAAATCTTTTGGTTATCTCAATATTCGCAATGCCTTTGCCGAGAAAAAAACCGACGGCACGTTCTACTTTGGTCGCGATTATGATAAACTGATTGCCGGGAAGAGAATAGCTATCGTTGAAGATGTGCTGACGACCGGTGACTCAGTAGCTGGGGTAATAAAAGAAGTGATACGTTTGGGTGGCGAGGTAGTTGTTGTCGGTGCGATTTGTAATCGCGGCGGTGTAACTGCTGAGAAACTTGGCGTGCCAGCACTTTGTTCTTTGCTTGAACTGAACATACCGACATATGATGAAGTAGACTGCGTGGCGTGTCAAAAAGGAACGCCGTTTAATCAAGAATTTGGTCACTGTGCAAAAGTTAAGGTAAAAACATAATTTCTTAGGGCAGAGTGTATAATAGACTCTGCTTTTTATTTGACAAAAAAAATGATTATCGCTAAGATGTGAGCAAATAATTAAGTAGTTCATTTTATTATCAATTGGAGTTAATCATGATAGTTTCTGTCTATTTACCGCAACTGTTTTCCGATTCACCAATGGTCTCAGAGATGGTCTCAGAAAACGTAAAGGAGTATAAGATTATTTTGATGAGTACCATCAAAAAAATAATCGATAACCGTTTAAGTCTAAAAAAAGAGATCAAAACCACATTCTTTTTTTACTATTATACTGAATGTCATCCGGAGATTTGTGTTTTTTTAAAGATTGAAGGAGCGCATTGTTGTGACGATGCGAGTTCGATGGCTAAAGAAATATGTAATGAAGTGCAAGATTTACATAATACTTTAGCAGTCGCTAGCCACTTAAAATTTATCGAATGTCATGTTACTATTGGTGGCGTTCAGGTAATTGACGCCAGCGTTAGTAAATAATTTTTACAGGGTCCAACGAAATAATTCGTTGAGATCCTTTTTTTAATTAAAAAATATGTCTGTAGTAATTAATTGCGCAACGATTATCGGTTTAAATTGCCAGCCAATTGCGGTGGAGGCAGATTTGAGCAGCGCTTTGAATAATTTTATTATTGTTGGATTACCTGATCAGAGTGTAGCTGAAGCGCGGGAGCGAGTGCGTCAAGCCGTTCGTAATAGTGCCTTGGATTGGCCACGCCGTAAGGTGATAGTCAATTTAGCGCCAGCCGATTTAAAAAAATTTGGGAGCTATTATGATTTGGCTATGGCCGTGGCAATTTTGTGGTGTTCGCGGGCTATCCGCATCAATCCCGAAGATGCCCAAGCCTATTATCTGGGCGAGCTGTCTTTGACTGGCGACATCAAACCAATCAACGGTGTTCTGAGTATAGCTAAAACATTAGCGGAAATCGGAGCAAAAAAGATATATCTACCAATCGCTAATGTAGCTGAAGCATCTTTAATTAATGGTTTAGAAATAAGGGGTGCCAATAATTTAGCAGAATTAGTTGCTCACCTGCAAGGAAAAGAAATATTGCCAGTAGCAAACGGTGGTACGGCCGCGGCTCAAGAAACGGTCAGTTATCCAGTAGATTTGTCGGATATTCGTGGACAAGCACAAGCTAAACGAGCACTGGTCATTGCCGCGGCCGGCAACCACAATTTATTACTTACTGGGCCACCAGGTTCAGGTAAAACCATGCTAGCTAAATCCATGATTTCGCTTCTACCACCATTAACTCGTGAAGAATCTTTAGCTGTTACCAATATTTATAGTGTCGCCGGTTTATTACCACGCAAGCATCCTTTGCTAGTCGCGGCACCTTGGCGTCATCCGCATCATACCGCTTCAGCCATTTCTTTGATCGGTGGCGGCAGTCATCCAGCTCCCGGTGAAATAACGTTGGCGCATAAGGGAGTTCTATTTCTCGATGAGTTACCAGAATTTCCGCGTACTGTTTTGGAAAATTTACGACAGCCATTGGAGGATAAGGTCGTAACCATTGCCCGCGTGTTTGGTACTTATGAGTTTCCCGCCGACTTCATTTTATTAGCGGCGATGAATCCGTGTCCTTGTGGTTATTTAAGCGATCCTGATCGACGTTGCGTTTGTTCACCAGGAAGCATTATTAAATATCGCAATAAAATATCTGGACCACTTTTGGATCGCATTGATCTGTTTGTGGAAGTACCGCGTTTGCAGTTTGCGGAATTGGTACAGAAAGATGATGCGGAAAAATCTAGTCATTGGCGGGAGATTGTTAGTCAGACACGCCAAAGACAAAGAGCACGACAGCAAGGACTACTAAATTATCAATTAACCAGTCAGCAGACAAGGCAGTATTGTCAGTTGGGCAAAGAAGCCCAGTTGCTTTTAGAGCAAGCGATTAATCAACTTAATTTATCACCACGTAGTTACTTTCGCTTATTAAAAATTGCACGCACGATAGCTGATTTAGCTTGTTCTGAGGAAATTTTGACAGAACACTTAGCCGAGTCTTTGCAGTATCGGTTAAAGAACAACTAATGATAATTATCCACAGTAATAGTTTGACATTATTCTTGTTACCAGTTAAGTTAAAGATATACTAAATTTATGAATTTATTTAAACAATCACAACGCTATAGTAAATACTCAAGTTCCAGTAATTTATTGCTGAGCGTTGGTTTGTTATTTAGATCATAATTATTATTTTTAGATGATAGCCCACCGCTTCAGCAAAAGGAGCGGTTTTTTGTACATTTATAAACAAATCAAAGAGGTATTATCATGTTTCCTTTTTTTCTAACCCCAGACCAAAAAATTATAGACATCATGTCCCGTTGGCGCCCGAGTGAGGGATATCATAAGTGGGTGGCGTTTATGATGAGAGGTGAATTTTTTGTTCTTATTACACCACTAACCGGTGAGCAAATTTATCATGCTGATATTTATAATGTTCATCGCCGTGTTATTGCATCCAAGTTATCAATTCAGACAATAGAATTAAACATGGACTCGCGCGTTGGCGGTTATTATGATGCTAGCGGTAAAAGTTTGATTAATGAGACACGGGGTAACTTTTTTCGCATCAATGAAGAAATGTTAAAATCTGCAGAATTAGTAGTTCTTGGTGGTGGCAAGATTGAGCAAAAGCACAACAAAATAGTTGTTTCGCAATCATCAACCACCTTTTCTTTGCCCCGAGCTTTACAAAACGCCCTGAATAACAACGTCGCTGATCTGGTGGCCAAATACGTTCCTAATGTAATCCCGGCAGTTAAAGTTTGTTGCTTATCGCAGTGTTGTAATGATCTTGGCACCGGTAGTTGCACGGGAAGACTAATAGAGCGTGCGAATAATGCCTTGCAAAACAACACCGATGTTTTACTCAAGATGTTTGATGGTCAACAATGGTCTGATGGCAGCGGTTGTTATGCGCGTAATGTTTATTTGTCTTTCAAAAAACATGACGGATTGATTACCACTGATCAGTTAAAGGAAATGATTGGCGGTCAGTACGCCGATGGCACTTTTCAAGCTAGTGGCCCAGACAGTGTCGTTGATTTACTCAAGAATCTAGTTGATAATAAACAGGCAAATGTCGTTATTAATCAACCTGGTGTTTTCGGCGTCGAGGTTAAGGGCAGCTCTGTTCCTTTTGATCAGTTGAAAGAGAAGATTGACCAGTTAAAAGGGCCACAAGTAACCGCAATGTCAACTGCTCAGTTGATTAATTTTCTCCAATCTTTAGATTCTCAGAAATAGCCATTAATTATCGTCGTCATTATTTGTTAAAACGATTATTATCTACTAGGCACGGTCCATCTTTTTTAAAAAAAGGTGGACTTTTTTTAATTGCTCAGGAAACCCCGCACGAGAATTCCTTCTAAGGCTGCCAAGCAGCCGTATCGAGTGCG
>PFPO01000010.1 GCA_002793075.1 Candidatus Komeilibacteria bacterium CG_4_10_14_0_2_um_filter_37_10 | reverse complement strand
ACTGTATTAAAATACTTTTGCCAAATTTTTATTTGCTCAATTTGTTGCAATCCAGGATTCCAAAAAACTTTAATCTTTTTTGTTTGTGCTAAGGACCACAGATAGTGTAAATTATAATCAGCATAAGGACCAACTAAAGCCGTAACAAAATAATACTTTGTCTGATGATTATTCATAGACAAACTTTTGATTAATCGCAAACGCTCAGTGGCGCCAGGATAAACAAATAACAAATGATCGCGAATAATAGTGGAATTCATAATAAAGGAGAAGGCCGTAGCTTTTTGTTTTGCTGTTTGCAAAAAAGTTTCATTAATCTTTTTGTTCTTTAAATAATATTTGACTTCTTGTCCGATAATGTCATTGCCAATAATGGAAGCGACAGCAATGCGTAATCCCAATCGACTGAAGCTGGCAGCACTGTTAAGAGCCCCACCACCAAAACTTTTACTTTGTAAATCAATGTAGTGTTTGGACCCGAAATCAAAAGCAATGTATTTCTCATTATTATTTTTTTTTATTTCTATTGCGCCATAAGTATTACAAATATAATCCTGCGTCAAACCACCGATGGAAATAATATCAAACTTATTTTTCATACTAATATAATAACACAAAACACCCTCACAAAAAAGTAGGGTGTTTTGTTGTTAGTTAGCCTAAATTAACGTAAAACACTGATAGTTTCACTCAATTCAGGATCACAGGCACCGACAGTAACACGACCATTAGCATCTTTGTTGATGTAATAATCAGTGATCGCAGCAGTACCAGTACTTGGATCTTGAGGAATGGCAGCAATGTACTTGGTTACTAATTCAGTACCCAAATCAGCACAAGCTGCTACTGTTGTTGTAGCTGTACAAGTGGCATCACAACCAGCTGCTGCAGTACCCAAAACTTGAGAACTGCCTGCTGTATCGTCAATACCAGCTGGTAAAGTACCGCTATTATCAACTTGGTATTGTAATACCGCGTTCAAAACAGCGTTTACTGAAGACCAACGCTCAGCGTTACGAGCCTCAGCAAATCTTGTGGCAGGATCTACCGCCACAAACGTTAAAGCTGCTAAAATGGCAATAATGCCAATAACGATTAGCAACTCAATCAAGGTAAAACCTTTGCGCATTTTGATTACCTTTCAATTGCCACCGACACCGCCTTAAATGAATGTCTAGGCAATCTAATTAATATTTTAATAAGGCTAACAGTAATATTATACTACTTTTTTCGCAACGAAACAACAAATTAATAAAATATCTGCCAAATTGAACGCTTTTGTTCAAAGTCTTGACTAATATTCTTAATCATTACATTAGTCATATTAACACCATTCTTAAGACAACTGTCACCACATTGCTGCTGGTAAAACAACAACCAGTCTTGCTCATCCGGTTGTGGCCAAGAAAATTCTACGGAAATAACCAGTGAAACTTTTTCCGAGGAACTTAAATATTTTACTGCCAAAACCAAAGTGGTGAGCGAACGATCGGGTAAAAATTTATTGCTGCTTTTTTTTCTATATTCTGACCAAGCACGAAGAGTGGCCATTTGTTTTTGATCTTCGATACTTTTAAGCTTAACTGAATCTTTCGTAATAATTGATAACCCACCATTAGATTCGATCTTTTCCGCATAAATACTCTTCTTTTGAACAGTTGTTAATGCTACAAAATCATAACGTCCAGGTAGCAGAGTCGCGCTATTTCTAGAACTGTCAATTGCTACTAATAACCTACCACTCGCTGGTATAACTTGATCATTTTTTAAGTAGAAAATATTAATACCATCCATGCTAATTCTTGAATTGGCCACAATCTTTTTATCCTGGGTAGTTTCATTGATTAAATAAATATTATTTTCCGGCGTGACAGCAAAGTCATTGATAGTAACATTGCTTAGTTCATAGCTATAATCAAATTTATCACTAACTAATTTACCACGAATAATAGATTGATCAAAATTCGTCACTGCCTGTTCCGCATAATCAACGGTCATTTTAAAGGATTTTTGTTGTTGGCTAGTGAACTGTTTTAATTTATTTTTATTGACTAGATTAATGTGATCGCGGAAATAAAAAATTGAAATTAAAGTAAGAATAATTAATAACAAAATAATAATCTTAGGCCATTCCTCCTGGCAATTAGCCTTAAATTTAGCAAATGATGGTTTTTTATTTTGCCGCGGTAATATATTAATACCAAACTTATAGTTACTGCGCATCCCCCGTAATAATAAACCAATAACTGTGGCAAAAGTATTGACGTCAGTTTTTTTAACATTATTCAGAATAATGTTTTTTTTACTCTTCAAATGTAACCAAGGATCTCCCTTTTGAATTTGAATTTTTAATTTACTGGTAAAATATTCTAACAGACCAACCATTTCTGCCGAACCACCAGTTAATACAATCTTATTAACCTGCCGGCTATTTTTCTGCTCATAATATTTAATTGATCGACTAATCTCTTGGAGTATTTTGTCTAGTAGTTCATTTAAACCACTAGCAATCTTTTCATCCTTGACGCGACAACCCTGTTTTTCTTTCAGATCCAGTGCCTCTTCCAATGATAACTTACCCTTTTTACGAAATACCTCGGTAAAATATGATCCGGCAACTGGCAAACTAACAGTTTCTTTCATACCCTCACGATCATAGATGGCGATATTGGAAAAATAACCACCAATATCCACGATCATCGTTGCTGATTTATTATTACCGAAAACTGGTAATAAACAGCGCGCCAAGGCTAATGATTCCAGTTCAATGACTTGTACATTGATACTCAAAGATTTTAAAATAGCTAAAATATCTTCCACTAATTGACGAGGGGCAGCTACATACAAAACCTTTTTTTCTTGAACAGCATTCTCTACCACGCGATAATCTGAATACATGCTATCTTTACTAAAGGGAATAATACCCTCAGCTTGCATTAATAGATATTGCTCAATTTCGTCTTCTTTGAGTGTTGCTGGTACACTAAAAATATTGGTAAACATTCTATTTTCCGGAATTGATAACAAACAAGTTTTGGCGGTAATTGGTTTTGGTTTCGCGGTGTTGAGCACCTTCTTAATAGCTTTTATTAGCGCATTGGGATTCTTAATTACGCCATTGACGATAACTCCTTTATCTAAAACAACGCGGTTAATACCCTTCAAAATCAAACGGCCAAAAAAAGTACTGTGACAACTGATCGCTTCAACAGCATTATTAGAAATATCCAAAGTAAAAAAATTTTTCAGTTTCGCCATTAATTTTCCTGCCAATTAATAATATTAAAAGTATTATTGACCGTAGCAACAATCGTATATTGATTTTTATCAATCGTTGAAAAACTAGTGATTGTTGCCTGACTGCCATTAGTACTTACTGTTATTATACTAGAATTTCCATTTATGTCTAAGGTGTAATTATAATTAACCCAATTTTTCTTTAAACGGATCAGTACATCTTCAATGCCAGCTTGTGCTAACTCCTTGGTCATTAATGATTGACTAATCCAATAAGAGCCTTGCAATTCACTGGTCGATTGCCAACCCACGCTTAAAACCACAAACAAAACAACGGTACCGATAATCAAAATCGAAATTAATGCCAACATTCCTCTCTTTTTTTCTTTATGGTGCCAATAATAAATCATAGGATGTATTTAAACTAATATTTGCTTGCCACTCTGTCTGTTCCACTGTTGTCCGGTAATCAATTTGCAAAACCAGACCAATGGTACTACTTTGAGTAGTTGATAAATTTGACCACTGACCATCAACAGCTACGACCGCCGTATTGATCACGACTGGTGTTTCTTGATTAACTTGGCGTGTCATATTTTTATTATCACGATCAAAAACATAACTGATTTGTGCGTTGTCCACCAAGGTGATAATTACCTGATCGGTACTTATTTGATTTAGTGTTTTTGCGCGATGAAAATCATAGGCTATCGTTTGTTGTATATAACGAGCGGCTTGGTTCGTTTCGATAATAGCACCACTTTTTATCTGGGAACCGATGATATTCCAAACAAAGTATAAAGAAACCGTCAAAATCGTAGAAATAATAGCTACGTAAATAATTGCTTCAATCAATGTAAATCCTGGACGCTGTATTTTCATTATGGTGTGTAATTTAACTTAAAATCTTGCAGTACTGGCGTGGTATCACCAGAACCATATAAATGAATCAAGTACTTAGTATACCTTTTACCATTATAACCCAAAGTTGGTAAAATAATGGTTTCATTACCGCTTTCATAGAAGCTACCAGGACCAAAAGGCCCTGACCAGGATGCGGCATTTAAGTCTTCAATGGTGCTAGCGGTTTTAATTTGCATCTTAACATCATCACCAGCCGCTGGTAGATTTTCCGTCCAACTAATAAAATTATAACCGCTGTCAGCGCCGGTATCAAAAACTGACGACTCTAGTGTTCCGTATACTTGATAATTTGATTCACCGCTTCCGCCAGCCAACATAAAAGTCATATCAAATACTTGGATGCCCTTAGTACTACCAGCTAAACCAATATACAAATAACTACCTCGCAGCGCTATGTCACGCCCATTATCAATAATATCCATATCCCCCAAAGCAGTTGGGTTTGCTGGATCAGTTTCAATATTGAAAACCAATACTTTACGAGCGGCGCCACCAGTCACAGTCATTAGATAGCCCTCGCGAGTAGTAATACCAACCGGTGCTTCAATAGCACTAATAATACTGACTGCTGGTGGGTTAATCGGATTAGCGCCAATATTGAATGTTTGAATGGCTTGATCAGTACTATCTAAAGCAACATAAGCATAATTATCTTGAATAACTATATCATTGGGTTCCTCTGCAGTGTTGAAGCTACCTTCATAGGTGGGAGCATTAGGATTAGGACTCAAATTGTAAACAACGACAGTATGATTTTCTAAAGTAATATACAAATAATTATTATAAACAAATGCACCCCGGGGTTCATCAGCCAAAGATAATGAGCCGATATACTGAGCGTCACTCGGTATTTGATTGTATTGATATATTTCTACACCATTACTGGCTATATCGGTTATTACATAAATATATTTGCCTAACTCCGCTACATCTTCTGAGTGATTGGTTGTCAGAAAAGTACCATACGATGTCGGATTAATAGGATCGCTAGTCATATCAAATGTTTCAACTCTTTTTTTCTCCAACAAAGCAATATAAAGATTATTGTCCACAATATTCATCCCGGCTACTTTTTTATCCGTCATAAAAATACCAACTGGCACTGGTGAAATCCAAAGAATAACCGATTCTGGTGTCAGTGGTGAATTAATGTAATGCTCATGAGCTGCAGTATCGTCTAGGGCAATACTTTCAATAGAAACCTCGTCAATCTTGCCTTTAAATCTATTATTATCCCGCAGGTTATTATCAATTGATCCGATCAATACCGGTACACTATTACCGGAATTAAAAATACTGCCACTATAATCTGCAATGCCCTTTGATTCACCATTAATATAAACCCGCATCGCCGCACCATCATAGGTACCGATAACATGTGCCCAGTTACTGGTGGAGATAGCGTTATCGCTAGTTACGGAATACTCGTGATTGTTACCGCTAGCACCATCTTGGCTAATGGCAAATACTAGCTTACGGCTACTATTGATATACAAACGATAAGATCTGTTATCACCATCATTCCATTGCCACTTGGTAATAATTGGCCGATCAACACCACTACCCAGAGCCGTGGGATAAACCCAGGCTTCCAATGTGATATTACCAATAATATTTAAACTGTCGTTTCCTGGTATCCTAACATAATCACCATTACTACTACCGCTACTACCATCAAAACTCAGGGCTTGAGAAAAATTACCAGTCGTATAGCTAGGGACAGATCCTAGTGGCTGACGAAAACCATCGTTATTATAGGAGCTGGAATCGTAAACAATTTCGTCAGCTAGAGCAAAATTATCCACGGCGTAATATTTATTGACACCAATTGCTACACCGCTTAAATAAAAAGTTATAAAGTTACTAGCGGCACTAGTGGTGAATGAGATGGTGTATTGAGTCCAGCTATCACTAATAGGTACGGAGATTAGATTGTAACCCCAATTCATACTACCATTGTTTTGCAAGTAACGATAATCTTGATCCCACATAGATAAGTATAAAAAAGATACCGTTCCTTTAACATAAAAACTGAACTGATAGGTACTCTTGGGAGTAACTGGTACGTTTACCTGACCGAGATTCGACATGCCTGGCCATTCAAAATAAACTTCCGCAGCCGTCGGTCCGCTTTGACCAGCAGTATTAATATACTGCGCACCCCAATTCCATTCGTCCCAGCCATTCCAATCAATACTGGGTGGCAGACCAGAATACTGTTCAAAGCTACTATTAGTTAACTTGCCATTATCTTTAAAACGCTGACCGTCTAAATGCATTAATAAGGCATAAGGACTGGGATTGGCACCGGCTAGATTTAACTTTGCTTCACCAATAGTAGTAATATCAACAGCTTCATCCTTTTGCAGAAAACGATTAGTTATTGACCAATTAGCTTGACCATCACCGCCAGACCAATCTGTTTGTTGCCAATCATGACTGGACCAATTAGTTAAGTAGGTGTCCAGCGAATAAGTATGATCTTGCGATCCACTCACTGGCCAACTGATACTAACCACAACTTTTTTAGTATGCAAATCCAGCGTACCGTTACTGGCGACTATATTATTATTAGCATCGCGATAAACGTCGGAAATAACAATTTGTCTCTGATATTCACCAAGGATTTCATTCTCACCGCTAAACTCCCAATAATTATTATTTTTAGATAAACCGTGATTCCCGATGGTGATTTCCGACCACCCGCGCTTGCCAATAGATCTTGTAGCCTCAATACCTTCTTGAGCGTAAGCTTGAGCAACTGTTTTTTCGCCACCTTGTCTTTCGGCGATATAAGTCAAACTGGCGCTACTGGCTATACCGGTAACGAATAAAGAAAATATTCCCAAAGCAATAATTATTTCAATCAGAGAAAAAGCCGGTTTTTTCTGGACTATAATCATGTTAAAAAGATATTAAACCATTAACAGTAATAATACAGTCTCGTCGTTCATAACCGTTAATTTGTAATGACACCACGCCTCCCTTATTGGGCTTACCGGTCAAACGATCAAACACTATTTCATTATTCAAATCATTAGTAAAAAGGTAACCGTTGGGTAAACTATAATTTTCATCCTCATTAGATTGTCGCTCTCCATAACTATTGCCGCTAAAAGTAATATAGTTGTTACCAGAAAAATAAGCGCCCCATTTAGTGCCCCTAAGTCCAGCCATCGCTTTGAACTGAGTTCTTTTTAAATTTTGACACACATCCGTCAAGGAAGTATCTGATTTATTGATGGCTAGAAATTGTGAAAGGAATGGTAAGGCAATAGCCATAGTAGCGATAAAAATACCCATAACAATGAGTAACTCTGTATAAGTAAAGCCCGCGCGCAAAATTTTCTGCATAATTATCTTTTTATACCACCAGATATCTGATAGATTGGTTGGATAATTGAAACGGCAACAAAGCCCACAATCAAACCAATACCCACTAACAATACTGGCTCAATGATGGTGGCCATATTTTTAGTAATATTATCCACTTCTCGCCCATAAAATTCACCTAAATAATTTAAGGAGTTATCCAGTTCACCGGTCTTTTCACCAACACCAAGCAAACGCGTGGCTATCGGGGGAAATAACTTGGAGCTACGATTAAGAAAAGACTCCGACAAAGACAAGCCCTTTTCTACCTCCAAAGCCAATTTAGATAATTCATTATTATAAACATAGTTACCCAGTACGCCGGAACTTATTTTCAAAGCCTCCAGTACTGGGACACCGCTTTTTAAAAGAATGCCCAGGGTACGATATAGATTAGCTAAATTAAACTGAATAATAATTTTGCTAATTACTGGTATGTGTAGCAGTAAGCGATGCATTAAATGGTGGAAAAATTTTTGCTTCATTAAAATAATGAAAACAACTAACAAAACTATTAAACCAATGCCAACGGCCGTACCATTATTTTCCATAAAACGGGCAGTAGCTATCAAAACTTTAGTGGTAACAGGCAGATCCATAGTTAAACTTTCAAACAACTTCATCATTTGTGGCAAAATAAAATAAACGAGAATAAAACCCAAACCCAGGGTAACAAGTAAAATAATAATGGGATAAATAGCTGCTCCTTTAATCTTTTTCTTCAATTCAAAACTTTTTTCTAACTCCGTTGCTAAATATTCCAAATTCTCTGCTAGCGTACCACTGGTTTCACCGATACGTACCATGTTAATAAATAAATCGGAAAAAACCTTCGGATGCTCACCTAAGGATTGCGATAAAGTATTGCCACTCAAAACTTTTGCTGTTACTTCCTTTAATATTCTCCGCAGTTTGGGATGAGTAGCTTGTTCTGTTAAAACATCCAGAGCTTCCGCTAAATTTACACCAGCCTTCATCATAATAGCCAAGTGTCTAGCTAGCAACACTTTATCAATAAATTTAATGCCACCAAGGGAAATCTCCATTTTCATCAACTGTTTTTGTTTATTTATCTTGACGATAAAATACCCCTTCTTCTTCAAAGCTAAAATAGCTGATTCCTGATCCAAAGCTTCTATTTCCCCTTTTTGTGCTTTGTTGTCTTTAGTAGTTGCTAAATATTCATATTTCATTTTAATCTTTGGTTACTCTTAAAATTTCTTCAGCAGATGTTTCCCCTTTTAAAATTTTTGCCAATCCATCTTCGAGCATACTCATCATACCTTCTTTGATAGCCTGTTTATGAATCTCCGAAGCGTTGGCTTGTTTCATAACCAATTCTTTAATCGAACTACTCATTTCCATAACTTCATAAATTCCCATTCGTCCTTGATAACCAGTTTTTTTACAAAAAGCGCATCCCTTACTCTTATACAAACGGTATTCTTTTTTGTTACCCAAAACGCGAAAAATTGATTCTTCATTGAATAGCTCCACGAGCTTTGTTCTTTTTACCGTATAACTAGCAACACATTTATGACACAATTTGCGTACCAATCTCTGAGCAATAATAATATTAATGGTCGACGAGATTAAGAAGGGCTCAATGCCCATATCAATAAAACGCGGCATTGTAGTAGCGGCGTCATTAGTGTGTAGGGTAGACAAAACTAAATGACCGGTCATGGCCGAATTGATCGATATTTCGGCAGTTTCTCGATCGCGTATTTCACCTACCATAATAATATCCGGATCTTGTCGTAAAAGCGCTCGTAAACCACTGGCAAAAGTTAAGTTGGTTTTATTATTAACTTGTATTTGATTAATGCCCTCAATATCGTATTCTACCGGATCTTCAATAGTAGATATATTAACCTCGCGTGCATTTAAAACATTGAGCACAGCATATAACGTTGTTGATTTACCAGAACCCGTTGGTCCAGTCACCAAAATCATACCGTGGGGCCGACTAATAGCCTTATCTACTTTGGTAAAATCTTTTTCGGAGAATCCCAGAGTTTCTAATTTTAAATGCTTATTTTTTGACGACAATAAACGCATGACAATTTTTTCACCTTCAACTATCGGGATAATAGAAACACGAACATCAACTCGTCCATCATCGCTCATGAATTGTAATTTGCCATCTTGCGCTGCTCGATGCTCATCAATGCGCAGCTTAGACATAATTTTGAATCTGGTAATTAACAAATTATGAATTTTCTTGGGCAACTCAACGACATCGTGTAACATGCCATCAATACGAAAACGGACTAAGCTTTTATTTTCATAAGGTTCAATATGGATATCGGAAGAATTATTTTGATTGGCATAAACTAATAAAGTATCAGCGGTCCGAATAATCGGTATATCTTCCGGTTTTTGTGATTTCTTCGCTTCCTGAACTGTCGTTTTCATAATATCGTCAAACTCTTCAATGATTGTTTTGCGATACTTATTCAGAGCCTGCT
>PFPO01000009.1:295-5869 GCA_002793075.1 Candidatus Komeilibacteria bacterium CG_4_10_14_0_2_um_filter_37_10 | reverse complement strand
AAAATATTTTAGAATTAGTCAAGAAATATCAGGCCAAGTTTGTTCATGCGTCCTCAGCCGTTGTCTATGGTCCACGTCAAGATGAGTTTACTAATTTGGCGGAAAATTACTTAGGAGTTGTCGATTTTACATCACCTCGGTCCAGCTATGATGAAGGCAAGAGGTTTGCGGAAACAATGTGTATTAATTATCGCAATTTTTATAAGTTACCTATCAAGATTGCCCGAGTATTTCGTACTTATGGACCACGAATGTTATTGAACGACGGTCAGATGATTCCCGATTTTATCGTTAATGCTTTAGAAAATAAAGACTTAGTAATTTATGGCAATGCCAATTTTTCCACCTCTTTAGCTTATATTAGTGATGTCATTGATGGCTTAGTACGATTAATGGATTCGTCACACGAAGATATTTATAACATTGGTAGTGATGTAGAGTTTAAATTGGAGGATGTGGCCAAATCAATTATTAAAATGACAGATTCTCATTCGTCAATTATTTTTAAAGACCCTTTAGCATTTATTACTCCTTTAAGCGTTCCGGATATCAGTAAAATCCGCAATGACTTAGATTGGTTTCCGATTACCAAACTGGAAGAAGGTTTAGAAAAGACCATTGAATATACCAAAGCTAATAAAATATTGATTACCAATGGCCATCAGCCCAGCTAAAATTTTTATTGTCATACCGGCTTATAATGAGCAAGATAATATTAGCATTGTTATTCAGTCATTGTTAAAGTACGAATATCAGGTAATTGTTGTTAATGACGGCTCTACCGATCAGACCAGTTGGCAGGTACAGCAGTTTCCTCCGGTTATTTTGTTGGAACATTTAGTCAATTTAGGAATGGGTGCGGCACTGGCAACGGGAACTAAATATGCCTTGTCACAAGGCGCGCAAATTATCGTTCATTTTGACGCTGATCGTCAAATGCGCGTAGCCGATATCGCGCAGATGATTTTACCCATCGTGCAGCAAGAAGTCGATGTTACTATTGGCAATCGTTTAGCCAATTCGCAAATTCCCGTACTAAAAAAGTATTTTATTTTTCCCATCGCGCGCATTTTAAATAATTTAATGACTGGTTTATATTTAGTTGATGTGCATAACGGTTTTCGGGCATTGAATGCCAAAGCTGCACAAAAAATTAATATTGAACAACAAGGAATGGCTCACGCCACAGAAATTGTACAAAAAATAAAAAAATTTAATTTAAAATATCGGGAAGTGCCAGTGACCATTGATTATCATGTATTTGGTCAAGGCATTGGTGGTGGTTTGAAAATATTACATGATTTATTTCTCAAAAAAATTGTATGATTCTATCATTAATTATTTCCCTTTTAGGAATTTATAGCATTGTTTCTTTTTATTGGAAATTAAAGAACGGTAAAATTAACCGACAGTATTTTACTTGGTGGTTATTTTTTTGGTTAGTAGTTATCATTCTATTCTGGTGGCCAAATATTAGTAGCGGTGTTGCCAATTATTTAGGTATTGGCCGCGGTGCTGATTTTGTTTTATATATTTCGGTTCTCTTATTATTTTATAGTCAATTCAAGCTTTATTTACAACTTAATAAATTAATGAACAATCAAGCAGTAATAGTGCAGCAACTAGCAATTAACCAGGCAAAAGATCATGAAAAAAGTATTAGTAATCATCGTTAATTTTAATGGTTATCAGTATATTAGTGATTGCTTAAATACATTGCTTGCTAGCGGCGATCAGAATTTGTACGATATTTTGGTAGTGGATAATCATTCTTCCGATCCATCATTAGCGCAAGTAGTAACCAATTATCCAATGGTCAAGACATTAGCGCTGACGGCAAATTTCGGTTTCGCCGGTGGTAATAATAGGGGAATAGAGTGGGGCATGAATCAAGGTTATCAATAT
Source organism: Candidatus Komeilibacteria bacterium CG_4_10_14_0_2_um_filter_37_10 (assembly GCA_002793075.1). Taxonomy (NCBI): domain Bacteria; phylum Candidatus Komeiliibacteriota; species Candidatus Komeilibacteria bacterium CG_4_10_14_0_2_um_filter_37_10. The sequence goes on along the minus strand of PFPO01000009.1, from coordinate 3,964 downwards.
TTATTTTTATTAAATCAGGATACGGAAGTAAGTAATAATTGGCTGGCGCCATTATTAGTAGCTATGGATAGTGAGGCAACAATAGCTGCGGTGCAACCTAAAATATTATTGCATCCCGAAATTGATAAAATTAATAGTATTGGTAATATTATTCATTTTTTGGGTTTTGGTTATTGCCAAGGCAATGGCGTTGTTGACCGTCCAGAGGAGCAAGCATTAACGGAGATTAACTATTGTTCTGGAGCTGCCGTCTTATTAAAAACAGCAGTTTTAAAAAAAATTGGTATCTTTGATGAGTCAATGTTTATGTATAGTGAAGATTTGGATTTGGGATGGCGGTTATGGCTCACGGGGTTTAAATCTATTTATTGTCCAAGTAGCACTATTTATCATAAATATAAATTTTCCAAGAGTGTTAGTAAAATATATTTTATGGAGCGTAACAGAATTATTTGTTTACTCAAGAATTATCAAACAAAAACTTTATTATATTTATTACCGGCTTTGTTGTTGATGGAAATTGGTCAAATGTTTTATACGATCAAGAGAAAATGGTTTTGGCAGAAAATTAAAAGTTATTATTATTTTACTGATCCCCAAGTTTGGTTGCGTATTTATCAACAAAGAAAAAATTTGCAAAAGATTCGGCAAGTCAGTGATGGTCAAATATTAAGAAAATTTTCTGGCCGTATATCATTTCAAGAAATTGATAACCCCTTATTAATATATATTGCTAATCCAATTTTTCATTATTATTTATCTAAGTTACGTAAAATTATCCCGTGAGAAAACAGCGATTAAAAGTAGCACATATTGTTTGTACATTTCCACCATATCGCGGTGGTATGGGCAAGGTAGCTTGGGGTGATGCCAAGATCCTGGCTGATTTTAATTATAGCGTTGATGTTTTAACTCCGAAGTATAATTATTTACAGCATTTGCCCAAGTACGATCAAGTAGATGGCGTTTCTGTAATTCGCTTACCTTCATTTTTTCAGTTTGGTAATGCCGCCATTATACCGAAGCTGTTTTGGCTTTTGCGAAAATATGATATTTATCATTTGCATTATCCTTTTTACGGCATTGGTATATTTATTATGCTAGCAAAAATTGTCTGGCGAAAAAAATTAGTCATCCATTATCATATGGATAATTTGGCCAATGATTGGCGTCGTTATATTTTTCAGTTTTATTTATATTTTTTATTCCCCCAGCTATTAAAAGTTGCCGATGTTATTATTTGTCATTCTTTAGATTACGCTTTAAATTGCCGTGGCTCTTGGTGGATAAAAAAATGGCAATACAAGTTGCGAGAAGTACCGAATGGTGTGAATATCAATTTTTATCAGCCCGTTAGTAATGATGAGCGATTTATCGTAGTTACTAAACAGTTATTGTTTGTGGCTGCTTTAGATCGGGCGCATTATTTTAAGGGTTTAGAAATTTTAATTAATGCTGTTAATAAGTTAATCAGTAAAAATTGGCATTTAAATATTGTTGGTAACGGTGATCTGATCAATTATTATCGTACTTTGGTAAAGACTTTAAATTTAGATCAAAAAGTTACTTTTTTTCAAAATTGTGATGACGAACAATTAAGAAGAATGTATCAATCATCTTACTTAACTATTTTACCATCAATATCTAGCGCGGAAGCTTTTGGTATTGTTTCTATTGAGTCTCTAGCTTGCGCTACACCTGTCGTTACTTCCAATCTGCCAGGTGTGCGCTCAGTGGTTGACGACCACGTTAATGGCCTATTAGCTAAAGCTACTGACGTGGAAGATTTACGATCCAAAATTGATTATTTAATAGAACATCCCAAGGAAGCTGAACTTCTTGGTAAAAATGGTTATCATAAAATAATTAATATGTACTCCTGGCAGATTATTGGTCAGAAATTATCCAAACTTTATGAAAATATGTATCATTAATTCTCTATTTTATCCCGATCAAAGAGGTGGTGTCGAAGAACAAGTACAAAATATTGCAAAAACATTAGCCAAAGAGCACGAGGTAACAGTTATTTGTACTAATACTAGACGAAATAATCGAGGAATTCCTTTTATTACCGAAAAAATTGGTCAAATTACTGTTTATCGGTTAAATGCGTATAATTTATCAACTTTTAATGATTTGCCGAAGCACGGAGTGTTTTTGCGGTTATTATGGCACTTTATTGATTTGTTTAACTGGCCGCAGTATCAAAGGATTAAGAATATTTTAGTGAGTATTAATCCCGATCTTGTTTGGGCGCATAATTTAATGGGTACTGGAATTCTTGCCACGCATAGTTATCAAAAATACCATTACTGGCAAACAATTCATGACGTGCAATTATTTGATCCCAGTGGGACTATCTATTCCTCGGAAAGTAATTTTTTTTATTCCTTAATTAGAGCTATTTATGCTCGTTTGGTAAAAACATTAATAGCTCAACCAGAACAAGTAATTTCACCATCTCAATGGCTAGCTGATTTTTATTTAGCTAAAAAGTATTTTACTAAAAGCACCATCAGAGTTTTAGCTAATCCCATTGATTTACCTATGACAGTTAACCACAGAAAAAATACCGAGGCAACAAGAGAACGACAATTATTATTTCTCGGTCAGATGGAAAGACATAAGGGAATTTTCTTTCTCCTGCAGGAGTTAAAAGAAATTAAAACAGAATTTAAATTTCATCTTACTGTAGTTGGCAGTGGCAGTCAGGTCAAGAGTTTTAAAAAACAAATACAACAAGAATCATTTTGTTCATATTATCCGTGGCCACCGACTAACGATCAAGTTTATAACTATCTATCGGCGACAGATTTATTAATATTCCCTTCACAGTGTTTAGAAAATTGCCCCTTGGTTTTACAATGGGCGCTGCAATTATCCACACCGATATTGGCCAGCCGTATTGGTGGGGTAGTTGAATTACTGGAGCACGATCAAAATCTTTTTACTGTTAATGATTCGCGAGATTTTCAAAATAAGTTACAAGCTGTCTTGCAAGGTAATGACATAACTATTAAGAAAGATTTTTTATCAACACCAGATTACTGTCAATTGCTACTCGCCGGTAAGTCATAAGAAAAAATATACTCCTGATCATTAATGTTTTTTTGCCAAGAGGACATATTGCGCTGTTGTTTAACGATATCATCATAGCCAGTCCAGTAGTTATTAATGACAAAGTAAATACGATTAACCCCAGTTAGTTGCTGGACCGCACTCAAAACTGCTTTGTTGTCTTTTTCGTTGTAAGCTAATTGGAGATAGAGAGTATATAATACTCCTGATGTTGGCAAGGGATAGTAAAAATTATTCTGATAATAATGAGCAAAACCATATTGCGCAATGGCCGCTGCTGATACTGATTGATTAGCCAATACGATATAATCAATATTTTTAGCATGTTGTTCAATAGCAGTAACTGCAGCAAAATCATTAATTGAAGTATTAATCAATTTATTATAGTAATATTGATCACGGCGCGGGTAGGATAAATATAACGAAGAAGTAATCATGACTGCCAAAAGGGTAAAGATGAAAAGCAGAATAAATTTATCTTTCCTTACTTTATCTAGTACTTTTAACCAAAAGATAATTAAATAGGGAATTAAGAAGAGCAAGCCAATTTCCCATAAACGATTACTATAATTATCTTTTTCATAGGAAATT
>PFPO01000009.1:0-289 GCA_002793075.1 Candidatus Komeilibacteria bacterium CG_4_10_14_0_2_um_filter_37_10 | reverse complement strand
TCAAAACACCTTTTATATAAAAATAGTAAAGGCGATTATGTTTATAATAGTCAGGTAATAGATGTGCCGACCTCCACCGAGTATTATAAGGTATTTGATACTATCTGTTCAGGAGATGACCAAGATGGATTTATATCTTATGAGGACATAGAAAAAGGATTGGTAAGCAGAAGTATGCTGCAAGCAGAAGATAATAAAACGAGGAATAAAAGAGTAAATAACGCTATTTCCAACCATCAAGGTTTTTTTAGATATGCCAAGATAAAAAATAAACCACTAAAAAACCGAA
>PFPO01000008.1 GCA_002793075.1 Candidatus Komeilibacteria bacterium CG_4_10_14_0_2_um_filter_37_10 | reverse complement strand
TCGCTTGTCCAGCTTTTCGCGAAAGGCTGGACGGGGGGCGGGATCGGAGTGACAAATGGGTAGTGGCTTAGCTACTGGATACCAGGACATCGGGGAACCGGAAAATCGGGTTAAGGGGGGGTGACAGGCGATGACTTAATAACGGGCGCCACTGCCCTGATTCATCGCTGCTTTTATCTGATCAGCTGTTAAGGCGTAATTGTAAATACGGACATCATCCATCTTGCCATTCATATTTGATGATCCGTCAGGAAATGCCTTGATGCCCAAAGCACCAACACTACTATAATTAATTGTTGCTGCCACCGAGGTACTACTAATTAAACGACCATCTAAATAAATCTTGGCTGTCTGACCATCATAAGAACAGGCAATATGATACCAGCGACTGGTAGTAACATTAACCAAGCCAGTATCTACATAATTCGTACTATAACCAAAGCGACAAAAAACAGTATCTGACGGGGTGTCAGCTCTCATTAAATAACCATAATTATAATCAGTAATGGTAGCATTTTGTTTCGATATCAACCAGACATCGGAAATCGCATTGAAATATACCCATGAAGCCATAGTGACATTAGCTGGTTCTAATACTGTGGTATCAGCAACCGTGGCGTAACCTGTATCTAAGCAATTGCCATACTTACAGGAGCTGCTCCAGGTAGAGCCAGTGGCCAAAGTTGCATTATTACCATTAGCGGAAAAATCACGGCCAGTTAAACCAGATCCCTCGTCCAGCGCCCAATAGCCAACCGGCTCACCACGATTGTAGTCGTAAGCGACTTGCGCTGGGGTTCGAACATAGTCATATACTTTAACATCATCAATAGATCCGGGCCAAGCCGAGGTGCCAAAAGCATTACCAATAAAAAAAGTACCTACTGATGGTAATACGAACGCTGCACCACTGCCAGATACTAAAATTCCATTGAGGTAAAGTTTAGGTGTATTAGTGGCATTATCAAATGTTGCTTCCAGATGATACCATTGACCAGTTGTATAAATTGCCGATGTTAAACCAACGCCATAGTTAGTACCAGCTTTTTTGACTTCCCAAACAAAACTGTTATAGCCAGAACCACCATAGGCTGCCAGTGTATAACCATTAGTAGCATCTTGGGCATAGGTGATAACGCGTGGATTAATTGAAGGCATAGAACTTAACTTCACCCAAGTAGAAATACTAAAACTGGTAGTACCAATATTGACCGCGGAAAATGATGAGGTGATTTGATCGTCATAGGCATCGTATTTAACTGCACTACCTAGTTTGCCAACAGTCCAAGTGGCACCATTGGCTAGTGTACCAGTGTAGCCATTACCGCTAGAGTCAACGGCCGTGGTGCCGGTATTATCATCCAGCTTCCACCAAGCTATTGGCGCATTACCAGTATCACCGGCTTCGGTACCACCACCGGTTCTGGTTGCACCACCTTGATTGTAATCTTTTTTAATATCATCAAGAGTCAAGGCATAATTGTAAAATTTAACTTCATCAATATCGCCCCAATAATTTTCTGAATTCCAACCAGAGGCGCCAAATCTTAAATCGCTATACGGAGAGTCCAGTTGCTGATAAGCAGCCGAACCCTTTTCTACGCCATTGATAAATATTTTATTATAGGTTCCGTTAGCGGAGAAAACAACGTGATTCCATTGATTGGCAGTGATGCCGGTGGCACTAACAATACTAGTAAAAACCCCACCAACATATCCTTCCAAACCTGCCCCAGTGCTACTAATAGACACTCTGGGCTTATGTCCATTGGCTTGCAAAAAAACAGCAGTGCCGGGTGAACCAGCAACTGGCTTGACCCAAGTACTGACCGACCAATTGGTGCTGGCAAAAATATTGATGTTCACACTATAAGGTATAACAACGTATTCACCGGCGGCATCGGAGCTATTAAAATTCAAAGCTTTACCAAACTTGCCAGAGGTCCAAGTGGGAGTACCAACAAATGAGGTAGCGTGATTGCTATTGTAACCTGAGTCTTTGGGCGTTGATCCTTGACCTTCATCAAATCGCCAATAAGCTACTGGTCCGGCAGTGCCAGTGTTCATATCTTCCTGAATTTGTTTGACAGTACGGACGTAATTATAAATTTTGACATCATCAACATAACCATTGGTACAATAAAGTGCTTGAATGCACCCTATTTGTAAATTAGAACTACTCCCATCATCATAATAAGTATTTGCATCGCTACTATTTAATACTCCGTCAACATAAAGTTTTGCACCGCTAGTACCCCAAATAGCATAAATATAATGCCAATTATTATCATTAATAGCGTTAGTGGACTGAATACTAATGCTACTACCAGCATTATTCCTAATCCAAAAAACAATTTTTTGATTTGTGCTATTCTGAAATACTGATAATGTTGGCGTACCCGTTTGCTGACCAATAATATATCCATTTTCTGTTGCTGTTTCTAAACTCTTAAACCAAAAACCAATACTACCGTTTACCAATCTAAAATTATGACCAGTGTTAATATAATCATTATTACCGTCCAATTTTACACTCTGTCCTAACTTACCTCCCGACCATAATGGACCACTAGTCAGTGTACCTGAATAGCCACTACCTGACGAATCATTGGCGGTGATACCGGTATTATCATCCAGTTTCCAGTAACCAACAGGACCCGGTGCCCATTCATATAATTTGGCAACTTCGGCGGCGGTGAGAGTACGGTTATAAACGCGCACTTCATCAATGGTACCAGGAAATGTTTTACTACCACCACCCTGAGCACCAATCAATGATCCGGAACCAGTAGTACCGCTATTAGTATAAGTAGCGCTACCTATTAACTGGCCATTTAAATAGCCGTACAATCTACTCTCATCCCAAGTTAAAGTTAAATGGTACCAAGTGGCTAACGGTGCGGAAGATAATAAAGTAACAGTACCAGAGGGATTACCTCGGGCAACATGAAAATTACTACCATCATACTGTATATAAAAACGATTCGTACCAGTACCAACAGACTGAAAAACATATCTATTGGCGCCTGTTGCTGTGGGGTAAGCCCAGGCTGATATCGTGCCTTTGGCTCCCAAAATCATACTATCAACACCGGATACTGTAAGATAATCATCGTTGGTACTACTGCCATCAAAACTACCACCCTTACCAAACTTACCAACAGCACCACCGGTTGGGCCAGTTGATGCTGGGCAAGATGTACCAGTATTGCTATTACCAGACGAATCTAAAACAGTGGCCGTAGAACAGTCGTTAGTCCAACTACTCTCATCCATCTTCCAATAGCCAACCAAGCCATCAGATAACCATCTTTGATTATTAGCACCCATGGCAACAGTAGCACCCGACTCCGAGCTGACACCAGCTTTGGTCGTGGTATAGTCTTGCTTAATTTGAGCGATAGTACGAGCGTAGTTGTAAATTCTAATATCATCAATAAAACCATGAACAAAAAATGTGTCTGGTGTATCTAACCCACCAATCAGTAAGTAATAATCACTGTCCATAACATTACCGGTCAATGACCCGGGGGTGGCATCAGCTGCCACTGTGTCCACATATATCTGCACTTGGCTACCATCATAAACACCAACCAGATGATACCACTTGTTTAATTCTAGATCATTGGTTGCTAATGCCGCGCCAGTAGTACCACTAGCATTGGCTACTACAAAGTATGGCTTCAAGCCATCTAAATATAATTGGTAAGAAAACCAAGCTGGCGTACCACCATTTTGTCTTTTGTAAATAATTTGCTGACGGGTTTTGCTCTCTACTGTTTTGATCCAAACACTAACAGTCAAAGCTGACATCCCGCCCAAGACAGCATGATCAGGTACTTGAATTGACTGAAAAGTAGAACCGCCATCGTTCATGAAAATACATTTACCGGTAATACACTGATCCTCGGTCGCCCAGCTGGCTTGGCTCTGTAAAGCGCCATTCAAACTAGAAACAGAAGTGGCATTATAAGCTGTAGTGCCATAGCCTTCATCAAAACGCCAGTGGGCAATAGGCGCAGCACCTTTTTCTTCGTTGGCTGGGGCACCGGCGCTTATGGCCGAAGTAAAAGATTTAATGCCTTTGGCATACCACTCACGACCGCTATAGCCTTCAGAGTCAGTATAATTATCTGGTGCCGCCCAACAAATCCACGTACAACGATCTTTGTTTTTATTAGTGTAACCACTACCAGCATACCAAAAATGACCCAATTCACCCGGGTGCGAAGTTAATAAATTTTCTACACCCTGCCCGCAAGTATTAGTATAGGTTCCTGTCTGGGCAGCTAAATAGCCACGGCCATCAGTTGTCGAAACATAACGATAAGTGGTACTGCCATAATTAGTAGAACCGTCCCGGACAGTAACAGCGCCGGGCATGACCTGACAACCTGCAGACTTGCCATCAAAATAAATATCTGTACCCCAATCAACATTGCTCGCTAAATCGGAAACATACCATTTGGTGCTGGTAATAGCGTTAGTGGCGTCATATTTTTTAAAATAAGACAACCAATCAATGCCATCGGCCGTCCAAAAACTACTATAGGCATTAGCATTACGACCATCTATTCTTTCATTATTTAAAATAGATAAAACATTATTATTAGGCGTTGAGCCAGCCAAAACCTGTGCTGGAGAATAACCGCCGTTGCCAACATATTTATAAACCAAAGTCCAACCACCGCCATCAGTCGTCATATCGCAATAAACCTGATAAGCGTCAGCTACTGCATCGCCGGTTGGGTCAATATAATAAATACCGTCGTTGTTTTGACCACTGGTTTTGATGGTACTGCAAGACAGTCCCGGAAATTCAGTGGTGCCGGTAATGGTTTTACCAGCGGTGGCCGATAGATTGCCATAATAAAAATAAATAGTAACGCCCGTTGTTGGTACGCTAGGTAATAAAACCCAAACATCAACACTGGCGGCGGTATTATCCTCAATCCAGTATTCAAGTAAAGCACCAGTGTTGGCCGTAAAACGAAGATCGTCCAAGTCAGCCTGCATCTTGCCAGCGGTAATTAAGGCGCTGGCGTCAAAATTGGATAAAACTTTTACTTGGGTATTGGTTTGGGCTGAGCTAGAATTAGTTAAGGTAATTGTTTGCCGATAGTACCAGTCATCGTTATACCATGCAGCGGCACTTTCTGGCTTACGAATAAGATAAATAATGCCACCGACGACAATAATAGCCGTAGTGATAATACTGATAATGTAATAAATATTCTTTTTATTGATCTTGATTTCCATTTTAGCAATAAATGTAATAAGACATAGA
>PFPO01000007.1 GCA_002793075.1 Candidatus Komeilibacteria bacterium CG_4_10_14_0_2_um_filter_37_10 | reverse complement strand
CCACTTCAATTTAATGATAAATAAGCCTTTTTATTTAAATATTTCAATAAAGTATAAATCATATTTCTATTATTAATATTTAGTCTAATATTAGGCATAATATTATTTATTATAGTGCAAAGAAAATTAATCAAAATAGTAAATAAGTATAAAAATCCCCATAATTGTTTTGTTTTTGTGAATTTTGCTGTATAATATTCTTGGGTCAATTTAATAATTAATTAAAGGTAAAATTATGAAGGTTGCTAAAGTTACCAAAAAAGATTTAGGCCAAACAATGGCCGACAAGTACCAATTAACCAAAAAACAGTCTATTGAAATGATTGATTGGTTATTTGAAGAAATCAAAGGTCAAATGAAGAAAAGAGTTGAAGTTAATATTAAGGATTTTGGTAAATTCAAGATTAGAGAGTCGAAAGCCAGAGTTGGTATCAATCCTTTAACCAAAGCTAGTATCAATATTCCAGCTAAGAAGAAAGTGAAATTTTATCCAGCCAAGGCTGTTAAAGAGTTAGTTGTTTAAATATTTTTTATCTTTTTTTTGCATCCTCCTGTGCCGTTTGGTACAGGGGGTTGCTTTATTTATACCCATCTAATAAAATGAGAGATACGTAATTAACAACTATGAAGATTATTAAGATTGGTGCCATCTGGTGTCCCACTTGTTTGATCATGAGAGAGGTGTGGGAAAAAATTCAAAAAAAATATCCTCAGTTAATTATTGAGGATTGCGATATTGATGAACATCCAGAAAGGAAAGAGCAGTATCAAATTATTGAATACCCAACATATTTATTTGTGAACGACCAGGATCAGGAGCTCGAACGTTTGAGTGGTGATGTTGATGAGCGAGAAATATTAATCAGGATTAATAAGTATTTATAAATCATGCGAATAAAATATTTTTTCATCACAATATTATTGTTAGTGTTAGTAATACCTAATACTGTTTTGGCGGTGGAACAAAAACCAACCATCAACTTCTTCTGGGGTGAAGGTTGCCCCCATTGCACACAAGAAGAATTTTTTTTACAACAATTAGTACAAACCGAACCCGACGTTATTATCAACAGATTTGAAGTATTTAATAATCGTGATAATGCAAAACTACTGGACCAAGTAGCTGAACAATTGAATGTTTCCGCTAACGGTGTGCCGGTTACTATTATTGGTAGTAATTATCAAATTGGTTACTTGAACGATCAAACAACTGGCACCTGGATCAAACAGCAACTCGCCATTTGTCGTCAGCAAAGCTGTTCTGATGCCGTTTCTCAATTTACCCAACCACCAGAAACAAAACCGCGAGTAGATAGCGAGCCAAACTTTATTAGCTTGCCACTTTTTGGGCAGGTTGATACCAGCCAAATATCATTAGGCGCTTTAACGTTGATTATCGGTTTTTTGGATGGCTTTAATCCCTGCGCCATGTGGACTTTGATTTTATTAATATCATTACTTTTAGGTATTGAAAGTAAAAAAAGACGGTGGTTGCTAGGTCTGGCTTTTTTATCGTCATCGGCAATTGTGTACTATTTATTTTTAGCTGCCTGGCTCAATATTTTTATGTTTTTGGGAATGATTATGATTATCCGCATGGCAATTGGCTTGGTGGCACTGTTAGCTGGGTATTTAAATTTGCGATCATGGCAACAACAACGAACTGGTTGTGAAGCTAAAGATGAGGAAAAAAAGAAAGCTACTTATCAACGCCTGAGAGTAATACTAAGCAAAAACAATATTGCCTTAGCTTTGTTGGGTATTGTTTTATTAGGAGCAGCAGTTAATATGGTTGAATTATTATGCTCTGCCGGTTTACCAGCTATTTATACCCAGTTGCTCGCTCAAGCCAATTTATCAACTGGTCAATATTATTGGTATTTATTTTGGTATATTATTTTTTATATGCTCGATGATTTAATCGTTTTTTCGGTAGCGATGATTGTTTTAAAACCCATTGGAGTTAGTGGTAAATACTCGCTTTGGGTAAAATTGATCGGTGGTGTTTTGATGGTGTTGTTGGGATTAATTATGATTTTTCAGCCGTCCTTATTAATGTTTGGTTGATTTAGTATTAATTCTTATTTTAATAAAAAAATGTTATAATAAAGCGGTACATTACCGTTTTATTTTTAATATTAGCATTATGAAAGACCTTGTTATTGGTATTGATGTTGGTGGTACAAAAATTAAAGTTGTTTTATTACGACAAAATAAAGTTTTGGCTGAAGATTTATATTTAGTTAAAAATTTTAAAACACATCGGGAGTTTTTGGCCACCCTCATCGCTCACATTGAATTATTATTAAAACCCTATGACCGTCAGCGTTTTGTTGGCATCGGCATTGGTTTACCGGGCATTCTTGATCGCCAGAGGCAATCATTATTATTACCACCCAATTTAAGTGTAATCAAAAAAATTAATTTTATTAAAGAGTTAAAAGGCCATTTTAATTTACCAGTAAGGATGGAAAATGATACCAAGGCTATGGCTTTAGCAGAAATGCTTTTTGGCAGTGGCCGTGGTAAAAAATCAATTTTTGTCCTTTCTTTGGGTACTGGTGTTGGTGGTGCCTATGCCTGGCGGGAAGAAAATAAGATTTGTTTGTTAACAGGCCATCAAGGAACGGCTTTAGAAATTGGCCATACAATTATTAATATTAATGGCGTCGAAGGAAGTCCGAAAACCAGAGGCGAAGTGGAGCAATATTTGTCCAGTAAGTTTTTTAGTCGACGCTCCAACCAGCATCCAGCTATCATTCAAGAAGCTGCTGAGAAAGGCAAAAAATCAGCACAAAAGATTTATCAAGAATTTGGTTATTATTTAGGGTTTGTTTTATTAAACATCATCTACAATTACGATCCAGAAATAATTGTTTTGTCTGGTGGTTTGTCGCGAGCGGAAAAGCTATTTATTCGCCCAGCGCTACAAGTTGTCAAAGAAAATATTTTATCACCGTTAATTAAAATTCCTATTATTACGGCAACAAAATTAAAGGATCAGACAGGCGCTATTGGCGCCGCTGCTTTATGGTATCAATAAAATGGTTTTGATTGATCAAAAACAAAAAATTACAACTCGTGAATGGGTAGAAGGTGGAGAACGACTAGTTTTTCCCCAAGGTTTTTTTTGGGGTACGGCCACATCCGCTTATCAGGTGGAGGGTAATAATAAAAACAGCGATTGGTATTTATGGGAACGTGATGGCAATATTGAAGATGGACAATTAATGGGTACGGGTCCGGATCACTATCGATTATTCAAAGAAGATTTATCCTTAGCGGCCAAGCTCAATAATAATTGTTTTCGTTTGTCATTGGAGTGGAGTAGAATTGAGCCACAGGATGGACAATTCGATCAAAAAGAAATAGAGCATTATCGTCAGGTTTTACAAACAGCAAAAAAATTAGGTTTACAAACCTTTGTTACTTTGCATCATTTTACAAATCCTTTATGGTTTTATTATCGCGGCGGCTGGTTAAACAGTGAAGCGCCATCTCTTTTTCATTCGTATATAGTTAAAGTAGCTAGGGAGTTAGGTTCTTTGGTGGATTTTTGGTTAACGATCAATGAGCCAATTATTTATGCTTGGCAATCTTATGGTGTCGGTATTTGGCCGCCCGGTGAATCATCGTTGTGGCAGACGAGAAAAGTAGTTAAGCACTTGGCAGAGGCCCATGACTTAGCCTATCGCGCCATTCATCAGCTTTTAGCCAACCAACCAACGGTACGAGTTGGTATGGCGCAAAACGCTAGCTCTTTTCAGCTACACCGAACTTATTCTTTATCTGATCAAATCTATATTCGTTTGATGAATTATTATTTTAATCACTGGTTCTATGATTTGACTAAAGGAACTCACGATTTTCTCGGTTTAAATTATTATTTTCATACTCGATTACAGAAGGGTCATTGGCGACAACCACAGTTTATCAACGCTGCCAGTCTTGGTCGCGAGGTTTCGGATATGGGCTGGGAGGTGTACCCCCATGGTTTATTTGAGGTACTACAAGAAATGTCTGCTTATCATTTACCTATTTATGTGACAGAAAACGGCATTGCCACTAACGACGAGCAACAAAGAGCAATGTATTTAATTCGTCATGTTCAAGAAATTTATTATGCTTTGCAAATTGGCGTGCCAGTTAAAGGTTTTCTTTATTGGTCGCTACTGGATAATTGGGAGTGGGACAAAGGTTATTGGCCACACTTTGGTTTGGTTGGTTATCAAGAAAAAACAAAAAAAAGAATCATCAAACCAGCGGCTAAGATTTATGCTCAGATTGCCCAGCAAAATGCTTTAACTAAGAAGATCTTTCAGCAAGCTAGGGGGATTAATAATTAACAATTTTTTATGGGTTGGTTATCAATTACTATTATCGGCTATTTTTTCAATTCAATTTCTATTATTATTGATAAGTCTTTATTGAACAAACAGATACCACATCCAGTGGTTTATACTTTTTACATTAGTATTTTAGGTTTAGTGGCCTTTTTATTAGCACCATTTGGTTTGCATTTAATTAGTGTTACCAATTTTATTTATAGTATTATATCTGGTTTTTTCTTTACCTGGGCACTATTAGCCATGTTTTCGGCACTTTTACGGAGTGAAGCATCACGGGTAACACCTTTGATTGGTAGCTTTTCACCACTATTTATTTTAGCCCTATCCTACTTTATTGTTGGTGAACGTTTGAGTCTTTTACAAGTCATGGCTTTCGTTCTTATATTTTTGGGTTCAGTTTTGATTAGTTATCGCCGTCATTATCAGGATAAGCACGTTAAATCTATTTGGCTAGCAATACTATCAGCGTTTTTGTTTGCCCTTTCCTATGTAATTGCCAAATACGTTTTTGACGAAATTGGTTTTATTTCTGGTTTTGTTTGGGCACGGATTGGCTCTTTCATTGCGGCAATTATTTTGCTGATACCACAGGATAATCGCCGAGTAATCAAAGCTAATTTTAGTCATCACGGTGGTGGCGCCGCACCCTTAATGATTATGGGGCAAGTTGCTGGTGCTCTCTCATCTATTTTGGTTAATGTCGCCATATCTCTAGGTAGCGTTACCTTAGTCAATGCTTTGCAAGGATTGAATTATGCCTTTTTATTTTTTATGGTATTAATTTTGGGTAAGTGGCATCCGGAATGGTTAAGGGAAGAGTTGAATAAAGAAATTATCATCCAAAAAGTCATTGCTATTTTTTTAATAATAGTTGGATTGTATTTAATCGTTTAGTATATGCGTTTTTTTTCAATCATCACCAATTGGTATCTAGGAAAAGGTACAAAACGTTGGCAGCGAAGCTATGTTTTGCTAGTTTTTTTGGTAATTATACTTTTTACTATCGGTATTTTTTATTATTCTCGTGATTATA
>PFPO01000006.1 GCA_002793075.1 Candidatus Komeilibacteria bacterium CG_4_10_14_0_2_um_filter_37_10 | reverse complement strand
TTTCGTAAATAAGCCACCGCATCAAAAGAGGTCCAGTCAGCTGGTTTGTTGATTAATAAGAAGCCACTAGTTTTTGGTTGGTCAGACATAAGGGCATTTTAACGGAAAAAAAGGGCAATAGCAAATGGTGCGTCTGGATTATTCATTAAACTTGACAAGCTATTATTTAGATATATAATAACAATATACCTTCTGTCGCTTCGGTGGCAGAATGCGGGGTCACAGAAATGTAACCTCTGCTTTTTTTATTAGGCAAAATAGATAAACATATGCGAGCCTATATTTATATTGATGGTTTTAATTTATTTTATGGTTGTCTCAAGGGCAGGAGTTGCAAGTGGCTTGATTTAGATAAATTGATTCATTATTATTACCCGCATTATTATATTGATAAAATCAAATACTTTTCAGCGATCGTAAAAGCTCGGGCTAATGATTTGAATAAACCAAATAGGCAGTTACTGTATCTAAGAGCGCTAAATACTAATCAAAAGATAGAAATTATTTTAGGTTCATTTTTAGAAAATGAAGTTTATTTCTATATACCGGATAGAACAAAGATGGGCGTGCAGCAAAGGGCTAACGTTTCATTGTTACGTAACAAGGTAAATTTGCCCCTATGTGATACCAATTATTTGGCAGTTAAAAAAACTGAAGAAAAAGGCTTTGATGTTAATCTGGGCGCGCATTTAATTATGGATGCTTATGAAGGTAAATTTGATGTGGCTATCGTAGTTTCCAACGATTCTAATTTAGCAGAACCCATTAGAATGGTAAATAGCATGACAAATCTCAATGTTCGATTATTAAATCCGTATCCGCGAACACAGGTAATGTTGGCAAAAGCTGTTAATAATAACATAAAATATATTAGAAAGAACGTTCTAAGAATTTCACAATTTTTTGAAATTATGACAGATGTTGTCGGTAGTTTTTTTAGGCCACCGGAATGGAAGTAGAATATTATTTATATTTAGTATTGCTATTTTGGTAGGCAATTAATTCTTTTGAGTATTTTTATTTAACGATAGTTACTGAGTAGTTTATTAATAGGTAGTTGGGTTTAAAATTGAATACTCATTGACTTATACTCAACATTTGTTACAATACAGTGCAATCTTTTTATTAATAATTTAGTTATGGACCACGGCAACGTTATTGTTCGCTTCAATGAAGTATTATTTCATTATGATGTCAATAAACCTCTTTTATCAGGAGCTAGTTTTTCGGTACGGGAAAATGCCAAAATTACCATTATGGGGCAGAATGGTGCTGGTAAGAGTACTATTTTTAAATTAATCACCGGCGAATTAAAACCAAATGAAGGTAAAGTATCCACCACCGTTGGCGCAACTATTGCCACCGCTGATCAAGTAATGAAGCGCGAAAATTTAACTAAGACCATTATTGAATATTTCGCTACTGCTTATGATCAAAAAATTTATGAATTACCAAAACTGGTAAAAAAAGTTTTGGACATTGTTCATTTGGATTTACCACTAGACAAAAAGATTATTGATTTATCAGGCGGCCAACAAGCGCGATTGCTTTTGGCATTGGCCTTGATTCAGGAACCTGACATTTTATTATTAGATGAGCCAACTAACAATTTGGACGCTGACGGCATTAGTCATTTAACTCAATTTTTAATCGAGTACCCCAAGACTTGCTTGGTGATTTCCCATGATGCTAATTTTTTAAATACTTTTACTCACGGTGTACTTTATTTAGATTCGCATACCCAAAAAGTAGAACAGTACATCGGCGACTATTATAATGTCTTGGGTGAGATTGAGGCACAAATAGAACGCGAGCGAGCCAAAAATGCTCAGCTTAAACGTAGTATTCAAGATCGGAAAGACAAGATTAATTTTTTTGCTAACAAAGGTGGCAAGATGCGACGACTCGCTAGTAAGTTGCGTGACCAAGTAGAAACAGCAGAAGAAACAATGGTAGATGAAAGACAAGAAGATAAAACTATTAATAATTTTATCATCACTGCCCAGATTGACGTTCCGGGAGTTATTGCTGAAATAAGATCCGTTGGTGTGATGATTAACCATAAACCAACTAGGAAAATATTATCATTACCAATAGAGATCAGAAAAAAATCTAAATTAATTATCAAGGGACCAAACGGTATTGGTAAGAGTACCCTACTGCAAGCTTTGGTTGCGGGCAGAGAAGAAGGCGCGCAAATCAGTAAGGATATTAAAATTGGTTATTATCAACAAGATTTTTCCGGCTTAGATTTTGATAAGACAGCTGATGAAGTTTTACTGGAAGTTATGGCAGCACCAAATAAACAAACGCTTTATGCCACTGCTGCCCAATTTTTATTGTCATCCGCGATATTAAAAAATAAGGTTGGTTCGCTTTCCGAAGGACAAAAGGGATTGCTTTGTTATGCGCGCTTTGTTTTACAAAAACCAGGCCTTTTAATTATGGACGAACCAACAAATCATATAAATTTTAGACATCTACCAGTTATTGCTAAGGCTTTAAATGATTATGATGGCGCGCTCATATTAATCAGTCATGCTTATGAATTTGTTGAGCAAATAGATATTACAGAAACGTTGGATTTGGGAATATTATAAACTAATTTTATTTTTTGTATGGCGCTTTAATTAATACTATTTTTTCTTTGCGCGTCAGCCGTTTAATTGCGGCTTCTTTTTTTCGTGCTGCCGCTAATGTCTTAAACTTCTGGGAATAGACAATCTGCACTGGCCGCCGCGCCCGCGTGTATTTAGCCCCAGCCTTTGTATGATTATGTTCATTGAGTCTTTTTGGTAAATTAAAAGTAGATCCCGTGTAGAGAGTTTTATCAGAACATTCTAAAATATAAACCAGATAAGTCATTAGCTTTTTTATTAATTGGGTATGAGTTTATTTTAAGGTAAAAAAAGAACTGAAGCAAATGCTTCAGTTCATTAGTTATTGATTTAGGCTGGTGAGATTTCACGAAAGATATTTAGTAATGATCGAGCCACTTCGTAACTGACATCAACTTTGGTAACTAAACCGAAAGTAGAGTTTTCATAACCGCGTGGTCTGGTATTACCAAAAAAGATACTATTTGGTGAAAAAGGATTATTATTGAAAAAAATTCTTTTCCAACCAGGAGCTAACACCGGATGAGTAATGCAATAAAGCAAAGTGTTAACACCAAGTTCTTTTAGACGACGACCGACTTTATTAGCAGTACCGCCGGTAGATATTTCATCATCCCGCATGACTACCCAAGCACCTTGTAGCAGTTGATCATCAAAGATAATTGGATAGTCCGCAAATTCAGTTTGGATTTTTTTCAATACCTCCTCGTCAGTAATCATCTCCACCTGACCGGTAGTTCTTCTAATTTTGGGAAAGACGGAAAGTTGGAGAATTTTAGTGTCGAAATTATTTTTTTTCAAACCGACACACAATTCCGTGTAAAGATTTAGACATCTTCTAATAGAACCAATGTCTGGACTATAAACATAGCAATGTTGATCGTGACTGGCGCACTCCATCAGGCTTTGCAGAATAAAATCGCGAAAAGCCGCTGAGGTGTCGATATTCCAAGCTCTAATGCCTTCTTGATGACAATTTTCCAGTGTGATGTTGGAATGAATATCAATAAAAACAATATTATCCAAGCCTACGGCCTTGAGTTCTTTAATCATCATCAAATTGCGATGTATTTCAATCGGTCTTTCCGGATGATCTTGTCGCCGATAGAGCATAAATGGCAAAATAGCAGTAACTGACTTTGCCTGATATTGATATTTGCAAGCGAAGATTAGACTCAGCAACTCCTCTTTGAGTGCTAAATTGTAAGTACTTTGCATAATAACCACATTTTTGTTGGCTAGTACTTCGTATTGTGGGATCAAGGTATCAAGCTCATTATCAGCAAAGACACCATTTTGTACGGTAAAAAACTCGTAAGAGCTATTACTCAATTTATTTATTCTTTCTAACACATCAGCATCTAGTTCGTGATGACCGCAGCCACTGATAAAAACAAAAGAATCTTGTTTAAACATGACGATCTCCTTAAGTTATTAATGAACGTTAATTGATAAGAGTAAATTATTACATTGCGGCCAGATTGTCAAATGATTTGACAAGTCAGAATAATGTTATATGATAGACATCTAAAAGTAATTTAACAAACGAATAAAAGGAGTCAGTATGTGTGGAATTTTAGCCGTTGTCGGTAATAAAATTAATGCCGTGTTACCAAAGTATTTTCGCTCTTTGGTTGATGAAACAAAAATTAGCGCCCTGGATTTGCAGCATCGTGGCCCCAATGGTTGCGGTATTGCTTGGTGCGGTGATAGTAATGGCGTCAGACAGTTACGAGTTGAAAAAGGATTGGCTTTGGTAGAAAGTACCCTGACCCCAGCTTTGATGGAAACGATCAGTCAGGATCAGCCGTTGGGAATTATTTTGCATACCCGTTATCCGACCAGTGGATCAATTAGTCCCAAGAATACTCAGCCGCATTATGTAGAGAGCGTCTTTGGTCGTTTCGTTCTTTGTAGTAATGGTGATGTACCGCAAGTAAACTACAAACAGAATCGATTGTTTTTGGAAAGTAAAGGCGTTGTTTTTCTATCCAATAATGATGGTGAGTTACTATTGCGCATGATAGTCTATTTTTCTCAGGGTAAACAGCAGAAGATTTTGTCAGCGATTAAAGAAGTGATGCAGCGAATACACGGAGCTTATTGTGCATTACTACTAACGAAATATGGTCTCTATGCTTTTCGCGATCCCTGCGGCGTGAGGCCAATGACGTTGATCAAAAATAATGGTTACGTCATGATCGCTTCGGAGAGTTGCGCTTGGGAGGATTACTGTAATGTTTCTGCTGACGATAAATTTGATATTGCTCCGGGCTCAGTTGTCCATGTTGATTTTTATCAACGACTTACTGTTAATCAATTGGTGACGTCAACTTGTTTACGACACTGTGTATTTGAAAAAATATATTTTGCCCGACCCGATAGTCAGATATTTGGTTGTCAGCAAGAAGTTGCTACTTTTCGTTATTATCTGGGTAAACAATGGGTTAGAGAAGTTCAGGAGATGTTAAGTAAAAAAGAATGGCAACAATTTGTTGATCGTTACCAGTTTATTACCGGCGTACCAGAGTCTGGTCAATTTTCCGCAATGGGCGTAGCTGCGGCTTTAGAAGAGATTATTGGTTATAGTCGTATTAAAAATACTATCGTCAAGAATGCTTATATCAGCAGAACGTTTATTAATGAAGCGGAAAATAAACATCGATTAGCTTCTGCTAAGTACCGACCGTTGGGAGATATTTATAAAAAGTATCATGGGGCAATATTTTGTGATGACAGCATTGTGCGTGGTACAACTACCCAAGCTCTGATTCGTAAGATCAGAAAGAAAGGAATCCAACACATCGCCTTTGCCGTTAGCAGCCCACCAATTGTTGATATTTGTCAGCTGGGTACTAATATTGTTTCTCGCAGAGAATTGATTGGTAGCCAATTGGCCGTTGAGGATATCCGTAAATTTCTTAATGTGGATTTTTTACACTACCTTTCGTTGGCCGGAGTTAAAAAAACTTTGCGGCAGGTCGGTTTGGATCCTAAAAGTTTCTGCTACGGTTGTTTTACCAGTAACTATGCGCCCTTTATCGTGCAAGAGGAAAATTAATATCACCAGTCGTTAATAATAACGACTGGTTTTTTTATTCTTAAGTTAGTGAATATTTTTTAGCTCTTTGATTTGATCGCGAATTTCTGCAGCTAATTCAAATTCCATATTTTGGGCGGCTAGTTCCATTTTGGCCATCAATTCGCGGATAATAGTCTTTCGTTCCTGGTCGTTTAATTTATTGATGGCTATTTTTTGTGAGATAATATTTTCTTCTCGTGCTGGTGTCAGCCGTTTTCTTATTTCTTTACTAATGGAACGAGGAGTAATATTGTGTTTTTTATTATAGTCTAGTTGAATCTGTCGGCGACGCGTCACGATGTCCATAGCTCTTTGCATGGAGCCGGTAATTTTATCAGCATACATAATCACCCTTCCCTCAACATGTCTGGCCGCTCGGCCCATAGTTTGGATCAGCGCTGTTTCCGAACGCAGAAAACCTTCCTTATCAGCATCCAAAATGGCAACGAGTGAAACTTCTGGTAGATCCAGACCCTCGCGTAATAAATTAATCCCGACAACGACATCAATTTTACCCAATCGTAAATTATTTAAAATATCCAGTCGTTCCATTGTTTGTACTTCCGAGTGAAGGTACTGCACCTTAATTCTTCTTTCTTGTAAGTACTCTGTCAATTGCTCAGACATTTTTTTCGTTAGCGTAGTAATCAAAACTCTTTGCTTGTTTTTAACGCGCTGAGCAATTTCATTTAATAGATCATCTACTTGGTGTTTGGTTGATCGGATAATAATTTCCGGATCCAAAAGTCCAGTCGGACGAATAATCTGTTCAGCCAAAGCCGAATTTTTCTCCAGTAGTTTCTTTTGCACTGCTGGCCAGTTGACGCGCCAGCTGAGCTTATCTCGCAGGACTGGGACATCTGTTTTTTCATATTCATAAGGACCGGGTGTCGCCGAGACGTAGATCACTTGATTAAACTTCTTTTCAATTTCCGTAAATTTTAACGGCCGGTTATCAATAGCTGCTGGTAAACGAAAACCAAAATCAATCAATGTTTTTTTTCGTGCTTGATCGCCATTATACATGGCGGATAGTTGCGGTACGGTCATATGTGATTCATCAATGAAGAGCAGATAATCCTTAGGGAAATAATCTATCAGCGTATAGGGCGCGGCGCCAGCCAGGCGACCATCGAAGTAGCGTGAATAATTTTCAATACCACTACAGTAACCAACCGCTTCAATCATTTCTAGGTCATAGTTAGTCCTTTGTTCTAGCCGCTGAGCTTCTAATAATTTGTTTTGTTTTTTAAAAAGAGCCAATTGTTTGCTGAGGTCATTACGAATTGTATTAAAAATACTTTTAATTTTATTGGCTGGTGCTAGATAGTGTTTGGCCGGGAAAATAGTAATCTCGGATAGGGGTTCAGTATTAATCTTTTTCAGAGTAATAATGTTAATTTGATCAATATTAGCAATACGATCGTCATCAAAACGGAGATGCCAAAAGTAGTCAGAGCTGGCAATAGGAAAAATATCAACTATCTCACCGTGGACGCGAAAGGTACCTCGTTGCCAGGCAATATCATTGCGACTGTATTGTAGATCTACCAACTCTCGTAGTATTAGTTGGCGATTTTTTTTCGTGTTAATTTTTAATTCCAAGCTCATCTTTTGATAATTGGTTGGGTCGCCGAGATTGTAAATACAGGAAACTGAAGCCACGATAATTACATCTTTCCTGCTCAAAATGGCTTGGGTGGAAGCGTGACGCAGACGATCAATTTCTTCATTGATTTGTGTCTCTTTTTCAATATAAGTATCAGTTCGTGGCAGATAAGCCTCTGGCTGGTAGTAGTCGTAGTAACTGACAAAGTAATGCACTTCATTTTGGGGAAAGAAATCTTTAAACTCACTAGCCAGTTGAGCGGCCAATGTTTTGTTGTGCGAGATAATCAGAGTTGGTTTTTGTGTTTGGGCAATGATATTAGCCATGGTAAAAGTTTTACCAGAACCTGTTACGCCCAGTAGTATTTGATCCTTTTTACCACCTTTGAGCCCTTGGATCAATTTTTTGATAGCCGTTGGTTGGTCACCGGTCGGCTGAAAATTGGCGGTTAATTGGAATTTCATAACTTTGATTATAACACGACTTAGTAAATTGACAATCAATACTCTAGAGGGTTATATTAAAAAAGTTCAGAGAGTAGAATTATTTAAATAGTAGTTAAATTTTTTATGAAGGAAAATAAATTAGATCATCAACGAAATCAATTCAGCGAAGATCAGACGGGGAATAATTTAATGGCGGAGTTTATGAGTATTTATCAGCAAATAATGGTTTATGGTAACAATGATGAAGAGCAAAGAGTTTATGAAGGTTTATTAAGTCAGGTGCAAGCACATCAGATTAGTCCGCAGGAAGCGGTTACTAAGTTGCGTCAGTTGTTTGCGGCCAAAAATGCTCGCTAAATCAGTATAGATAAAAATAAAAAGACCTGAATTTAATTCAGATCTTTTTTGTTTATATTGTTTTAATTTATATCCCTTAAGTATTGTTGCCAACTCTTCGCAAACAATTTGCGTGTATTCGCATCGTTGAGATAGTAATAGTACCGCAGGGTGGTTAATTTTGCTTTCACAGCAGGAAAGGCAGCTGTTTCTGTGGTCAAGCCCATGGCTAGGAGAACGTGACTGGGGACGGTATAAAGATCAGAACTTCTGATTGGGTGTGAATTATTTTTTCCCAGAAGTTCTAATATTTTTTTTGGCCCGGTATTTTCCCAGGCTTTTTTTATCAAAGAGTATGCTTCTTTACTTGCCGGTAACTCAGGAAGGATAACGGGCTCGTTGAGGATCGACCAAGACTTCACTTGTGGTAATAATTGCGCTAGCAAATCTGACCATTTTTTCAAACCCCACAACATCGCGATTAGTGAATCAATTTTGATTGAGCTTTGTAGTTCTTCACGAATGTCTACTACTCGCTGATGATCAAGCAGATCTATAACGAAGGAGCTTTCCTGAGATTTAAAAATTAAGCAGTACGTTACCAGGTTGGTGACAATTTGCGGAGTTAACCAGAGAGCTAGATTTGGTTGCTGACTAATTATCGTATAAAGGTTCGCTGGATGAAAAGAAGACAGCCTGGTATTAATTTCCGTAAAAGAATCTCGTTTACTCGGGGCCATGTTATTAGCCATGTATCTGATTGCCGCATTAAACAGTTTTTGCGCATTCAGCAGTTCTTTATTTTCATTGCTTTCCAAGATCAGTAATTTACCAACGGCAAGGACGCAACGATTTGATTCCTCGGAGAAAAACTGTTTTAGTCTGATGAAGCTGGAGTGTCTTGGTAAGATAGTACCCAGTTCCTGATCGTGCATAGCAGCGCCGATATCATTAGCTATATTTGTTGACCAGGTTGGATAATCGTGATTGATAATTCGACAGAACTCTTTTAATTCTACAAGCTTGTATTGACAGACTGATTTCTTTGTTGTTAGCGCAATGATCAGGTAGAGGAAGGCATTAAATTGACGATTGGTTTTTGGCTGTTGAAATAGTAAGCGGAACTCTGTTTTGCTGCTGTATTTTATTGCCACGGCTATTAATTTTAACCAAATTGTTAAGTCGTCAGTTTTTTGCTTGAGATAATCAAGATCAGTAATCGTCAGCCATAAACCGTATGGTAGATTATAGAGACTGCGAAAGGCGTTTTCTTGCCCGCTAGTTTGCATGATTCTTTTAGCGTCACTATTATTTTTTAGCCAATCCTTGAGCTGTTCAATGCCGGTATAGAGACGAATGGTAGCAAGTTCTTGAGCTATTTTTTCTATCTTTAAGGGTTTGTTTTGCCAGCGCCTTAATTCTAGACACACAAGAGCAAAGCGCATTGCACTGGTTTTGACTTTGTCAGTAAAGCGATGTTTGTATTCTCGGATAAAGGCTTGAGCCAGGGAAGAAAGGAATAGCTTTTCTTCCAGTGAATATTGTGACAGATCTTCTTGGTGAAAAAGAGTTATACTTTCGCGTCGATAGATAGCTATGGTGTTATTCATTTTCGTCTTCCTCCGTTTCTGTATCGCTTTCGGTGAAAGGAATATCAGTTAATTCATCTGATTCTTCCACAAAGTCGTTTGATCCCTCTTCTTGGTTGTTGTCTTCGTCATTAGTAATTTTTTCAGTATCTTCGGTTTCGTTATCTATAAAATCCGGAATAGTACTATTTTCAATACCCTCTTGAAGAAGCTCTTCAATATAATCTTCAGGATTTTCGTCAGTAATTATATTTCTCGCCTGTTTGTTACGTCGGCGATACTCATCATATTCTTGAGCTCGTTCAGCATAGTCTTGTCTTTTTTTGGAACCTTCTTTAACAAAATCAATCACTTCGTCATAGCGACTGGGACAATTTTTTTGTAACCAGTTGAGTATATGCAAGGGGCCAATAAAGTCTAAGCCTTCGCGAATGGCTATTTCAAATTCTTTGACGCCATAATTTTCTTTGTAGTTTGTTACCTCGCAATTAACCAAAGTCAATATGGTTGGTAAAGTCATCTGTTCGATCATTTCGACGGCCAGTGGTACTGGCAGACTATTTAATATTTCGGCAAATTGTTCACTATCTTCGTCAGTAATTTTTGCCAGTTGGATATTATAGTCATTGCGATTGACATACCCCAGTTGACGATGAAAGAAAAAAGCTTTAACTAGTGCATAGGGTGGTATTTGAAAACGTTCCACCAGATCGCAGTCTATCTTTTCCCCGGTCCAGAGAAGTAGGCTGTAAGTGATTTCCACTTTGAGCTTATTCCATATTAAGTTGGCATCATCAGTGGGTGCGACCATTAGTAATCCTTTCAGTGTACTTAGAGCAACGTCTTGGGTAAACCCCAAAGCTAAAATTTGTTCTAAGCCAATTTTTTGCGGTAGTTTAGCGGTCTTTTTTAATAATTCAATAGCCTGCTCAGTTGTTACCTGAACGATTTGTAGATTGCTCATGGCATATCCTCCATTTATTTTGTTGTTAAATATCAATTTATAATGCTTTAATGTAGCAGTTTATTCGTTTTTAGTCAACAGCGTCAACGCCGGGAGTTAAAAAAATTATAGCATCGAAAAAATAAGCTTTTTTTAATTTTTACCCCTTTCTTAGGTGTATTTATATTATTCAACACCGGGAGTTGGCAACTCCCGGTGTTGAGGCTGTTTTTAACCTTGACGACCTTTGGGAATTATTGTAAGATCTGGTTAATTTAATTGTTCATTTCATAATTTAATATGGAGAAAGTAATGGATAAAAATACCAAAACACCGTCCCATCTGGATAGTCTGATGCACGTTGTTAAGTCACAGCAATTTTCCCGAGAAATGCTGGAAGAACTATTTCTAATTGCTGATTACATGCCGATTGTCGAAGCAATGCGGGGCTGTAAAAGGCTTCAGGATAAAATCATTGCCGTCTTTTTTTATGAAGAGTCAACGAGGACGCGACTTTCTTTTCAGGCAGCAATCAAATTGTTGGGTGGCCAGATTTTATCAACCTCTAACGCCAAGTTTTCCTCGGTAGCTAAGGGCGAGAATCTAGTTGACACCGTTAGAACACTAAATAATTACTGTGATGCTATTATCATGCGTCACAAGGTTGAAGGCTCGGCAGAAATAGCTGCTCGTATTTGCGACGAGGATTCATCGGCGATTCATGGTTATAAACATTTTATTAATGCTGGTGATGGCCCAGGTCAACACGTAACTCAAGCGTTGCTGGATTGTTATAGTATTCGCAAGGAGCTTGGTCGAATTGACGGCATTAAAATAGCCATGGTAGGTGATTTGTTACACGGACGCACGGTACGCTCTTTAAGTTATATGCTGACGAAATTCAAAGATGTGCAAATCTTCTTTGTTTCGCCCGATGAGTTGAAAATGAAAGACGATGTGATACAGTATTTGACCGAGCAACAAGTCCCATTTATTTCCTGTGCTTGTTTGGAGGATGTGATTAGTAATGTTGACGTTCTCTATATGACGAGAATTCAACAAGAACGATTTACTGACCCCGATCTTTATGAACTAATGAAAGATTCCTACGTTCTCGATTCGCGGTTAATGAAACTATTTAGTCCCAAAGGAATTGTTTTGCATCCATTACCGCGAGTAGATGAAATTAAAGAAGAAGTTGATATTGATCCACGCGCCGCTTACTTTCGTCAGGAAAAGAATGGTTTATTTATTCGTATGGCTCTATTACTTGCTGTCTTTGATAAACACCGTGGATTATTGTCCGCTATCAGAAATGGTAAAAATAACCATTAGTCCATTGAAGAACATTTCCGTTCCTATGAAAAATAGGAACGGTTTTTTTATTGATTTTATCAGTACAAAATAGTATGATATGAACATATGATTGCCTATCTTAAAGGAAAAATAATTAATAAAAACGATCGTTCTATTATTTTAGAAAATAATAATATTGGTTATCAGATTTTTTTGACAGAAACTGTTTTACAAAGTTGTGAAATCGGGCAGGAACGAGAGTTTTATATTTATCAATGCGTCCGTGAAGATGTATTAGATCTTTATGGCATGAGCACACTGACGGAATTAGATTTTTATCACAGCTTACTTTCCGTATCAGGCGTTGGTCCGAAATCAGCGCTCGCTGTGTTAGCCGTTGCGAAAGTAGAGGAATTGAAAAAAGCTATTTGGCAAGGTGATCCTACTTTATTACGGCGAGTTTCCGGCATTGGCCAAAAGACAGCAGAAAGAATAGTAGTAGAATTAAAAAATAAAATAGATTTTATTGCCCAACCAGCATCGGGCTTAGCGGACGAGGCTAACGACTCGGAAATTATTGATGCGTTGGAGTCGTTGGGATATTCTTTAAATGTCATTCGCAATGCCATGCGGCAGGTATCGAGCGAGCCAATGGCTAGTCAGCAAAAAGTCAAAGAGGTATTAAGAATTATTAATCACAAATAACTATGCGCTTAGTAGAATTTTATGATATTGATCGAGATATTTACGATGATTTTTTAGGTGGTCAACCGCATAGTTCCTTTTTGCAATCATGGAGTTGGGGTGATTTTCAGCGCCGCACCGGTAACAAAATTTGGCGTTTAGGAATCAAAGAAAGTAATAGAATAATTGCTATTGCTCAGATTATTTCGCATCACCTGCCCTTAGACAAAAGTTATCTCTATTGTCCACGTGGGCCATTGTTTGTTGCTGGCTTAACCAAAGAACAGCAAGAAACGGCGAGCGCTCTTTTCTTTAGCAAAGCTCGTGATATTTGTTATTTAACCAAGAAAGATAATGAAATATTTTTTCGCGTCGAGCCGGATAATAATTTCAATGAAAGCATAGCGTATACTTGGTTTTTGCAGAAACAGAAAGCAGTCCAGCCTGAGCAAAGTATTATTTTGGATCTATTTTTAAGTGAAGAGGAGTTGCTCAGTAGAATGCAACAAAAAACCAGGTATAATATAACGTTGGCCACTAAAAAAGATTTATTCATTAGACACACCAATAGCGTGGACGATCTAAATAAATTCTTGTTATTATCGAAAATTACTGCCATTCGCGCCGGCTTTCATTTATGGCCTGACAAATATTATGAACGGATGTTAGCGGAGCTCGCGACTAGCAAGATGATTAGTATTTGGCTAGCCGAGGAAAAAGGGCGGGCGATAGCGGCGAATTTGGTATTAAATTTTGGCGACACCGTCACTTATTTACATGGTGGTAGTGATCATAAATATCGTAATTTGATGGCGCCACACTTTTTACAATGGCAACAAATTTTATGGGCTAAGCAGAATAACTATCATTATTATGATTTTTGGGGCATTGCCGAAAAGGGTAATCCGAAAGAAAAGGATTGGGCAGGTATCACTAGATTTAAAAAAGGATTTGGTGGCGAGTTGGTAAATTATCACGGCGCCTATGATTTGGTCTATGATCAAAAATGGTATCATCTTTATAATTTTAGCAAGAAATTTTTTTAGTATGACAGCTGGGAGAAAATATTTACCAAAAGTGGTTTTAACTTTTTATCATTGGTTGCTAGCGAAAATTGCGGCTTTTTTTTATGGTTATCCGAGTCATCAGCTGAAGGTTATTGGTGTTACCGGTACCAATGGTAAGTCAACTACTTGTAATTTGATTGCCGCAATTCTCAGTGAGGCTGGCTATTTAGTTGGTATGACCACGACTGTTAATTTTAAGATTGGTAACCAAGAGTGGTTGAACAACAAAAAAATGACGATGTTGGGACGCTTTCAGTTGCAAAAAATGTTACGACAAATGGTGGACGCTGGTTGTCAGTTTGCCATCATTGAAAGTTCATCGCAAGGTGCTATTCAATATCGTCATCTGGGGATAGATTTTGATGCAATGGTTTTTACCAATTTAACACCAGAGCACATTGAAGCTCACGGATCTTTTGATAA
>PFPO01000005.1 GCA_002793075.1 Candidatus Komeilibacteria bacterium CG_4_10_14_0_2_um_filter_37_10 | reverse complement strand
TGTCGTCATTAGATTCCTTTTTAAACATATCAACTAGTTCCACGGGGCTCAATGAGGCAAATCTTTTCAACCACTCGGTGGCGAGCTGCGAACGAACATCACTGTCTTCAGTTTTTTTAAAAATTAACAGTAAATCCCGGACGGACAATACAGTTAATCTTTTTAATAATACCGTAACTATTATATTGCGTACGCCGTGATCCTCTTCTTTTTTAAAAACGTCAACTAACTTAGCAATCGGTAATAACTCAAATCTCGTCATCAATGCTGGTATCATTGCGTCACGAACATTCCAGGTGATCTCTTTCTGAAAGATGTTAATCAGCAAAGATGTGCTGATATCTGAACGACCGAACAACTCTGGCACTATTGCTCTCCGCACATGCCATACTTCTTCTTGAGCAAAAATATTACTCAAATCGGCGGTAGTTGTTTTAGACAACTCAATGTTAAAATCCTTCAAGTCGGCATAATACAATAAAATAAGTTTACTAATCATTTCTCTCATTACTTTCTCCTTGGGGCATATTGCGCTCCTGTTTTTTAATTTATTTGACAAAATACGATTAATAACTTACATTATCATAAAAGTATTAAAATGTCAATATATGGAACAAAGGGTCATTTTGCTGGCCCTTTCTTTATTACCACAGATTGGGCCACGGACAATTCTTTGGCTAATAAAAAACCAGTACTTATCTGAGAGTATTTTCTTATCCCACAGATATCCCGAGTTCTGGCCTAATAAATTAAAAAATATTGACTGGCCGACATTAGTCAGCAATACTAAATTGCTACTTGAACAGCTAAATAAGTATCAGATCAACTACCTAACTATTCTGGACGACAACTATCCGTCGTTATTGAAAGAGATCTATGATCCGCCAGCAGTATTATATTGGCGCGGGCAAATGTCCGTCTTTGATCACAAAAACTTTTTAGCTGTTGTCGGAACACGTAATTGTACTAACTATGCGCAACAAATAATGCCCGCGCTATTAAAGCCCGTGATCCAACAAAATATTATTATCGTCTCCGGCCTAGCTTTGGGTGTTGATGGCCTAGCTCATCAAAACGCTCTTGATCAAAACGCACCAACCATTGCGATACTTGCTGGCGGACTAGATAATGCCTCTCTCTACCCCCGCCAAAACTATCACCTAGCGCAAAAAATACTTACTACTGGTTTACTCCTATCAGAATACCCACCATTGACCAGCTGTTTACCGCAAAACTTTCCCCGCCGTAATAGAATCATTGCGGGCTTATCACAGGCAACTTTAATTATTGAAGCGGCTAATAAATCGGGATCGCTAATTACTGCTCAATGCGCTTTAGAACAAAACAGAGAAGTGATGGCTGTTCCCGGTAATATTTATCAACAACAATCTCAAGGCACTAATAAATTAATTCAACAAGGCGCTAAATTGGTCTGTAGTAGCGAAGACATCTTAGAAACATACAAATTAACCACTGGAAAAACAGTGACCCTGCCCTTGCTCAGCAATCAAGAAAAAATTATTATTGAATTTCTACAATCCACTCCGCTGACAATTGATAAATTGAGTGAATTGTGTAAAATGGATATTGTGACTTTAAGTAGCAGTCTCTCGCTACTAGAATTGAAAGGGTTAATTTATAATCAAGGGAGTTTCATTTACCTGCGATCGCTATGAATAAAAGACAATTAAATCACTACCGTCAAGCAATAAAATATTTAGAAAGTTTTAGCGGTGGTCATATTAAAGATTATATTAATAGTCCAGAAAAACTCTATTGCTTTGCTGATTTCCTCAGCCACTTTGATCATCCGGAAAGAAAAATAAACTTTATTCATGTCGCTGGTACCTCGGGTAAAGGCTCGGTTTGCTCTTATATTAATAACGGCCTACAAAAAAGTAATAAAAAGATTGGTCTTTATATTTCGCCGCATTTAAATACAGCTATTGAAAGAATTAGCATTAATAATGAATATATTGCACCCCAACAGTTTTTGCACTACTACCGAAAGATCAAAAAAATAATAGATCAAGGCGTTAAACCGCCGTCTTACTTGGGACTACTACTCACCATTGGCTTTCTCTATTGGTCGGAAATGAAATGCGACTATGTTGTTTTGGAAACAAATGTTGGTGGGGGTAATGATTTTACTAATATTATTCCGGCGCCAGTGGCCAGTGTTATTACCAACATTGGTCTGGATCATCAAAAATTATTAGGTAATTCTCTATCTTCTATTGCTCACCATAAAGCTGGCATCATTAAGGGCGGTTCAGCTTTTTTTACTGGCGAAAATAGACAACAAATATTAAAAATATTTACTCAACAATGTCAGCTGCATAAAGTGCCAATGACTGTTGTTCGTAGTAGTAATAAATATTTTGCCAGTCAAAATATAGCTCTCGCCAAAGAGGTTATCTATTATTTAACTAATCGTTGGATAAAAACCATCATTAATTGCTCTTTGCCAGCTAGACAAGAGATCGTTCAAACCAATCCATTAATCATGATTGATGGCGCTCATAATCCAGATAAGGTGAAAGCATTGGTTGCTAATATCAAAAAGAATAAAATCAAACCTACTTTTCTCATAATTGGTTTTTCCGGAAATAAAAATTGGCCACTAATGCTCAAATTATTAGCACCGCTGGCTGCTAATATTATTTGTACCCGCAGTTTACTAGCGCCCCATGCAGCTCAAAATCCACAAATTATTGCCACGCTGGCTCAGAAAATAAATCGCCGAGCCAAGGTCAGCTATTTTTGGGATAATCAAACAGCACTACGGTTTTTATTAACTAACTGTCATCGACATAATACCGCAATTATCACTGGTTCTCTATACTTAGCTGGTGAAATTCGTACTCATTGGTTTGATGAAAAATACATCCTTACGCATCGTACCAGTTTTAAAGTTTAGCTTGACAGTTATCCATTTATATAATATGTTTAGAAACAGAAAAATATGAACAAGAAATTAATTATCGTTGAATCCCCCACCAAGGCTAAAACAATTAGTCGTTTTTTGTCTAAAGATTATATCGTAGAATCATCCTATGGACACGTCCGCGATTTGCCAAAAAGCAAACTTGGTATTGATGTTGAAAACAATTTTCAACCGAGCTACCTGATTCCACTGAAAGCAAAAAAGGTGGTAACGAATCTGAAGAAAAAAATTAGTAGTAAAACAGAAGTATATCTAGCAACTGACGAAGACCGTGAGGGTGAGGCTATTGCCTGGCATTTAATCGAGGCTCTAAAGCTGCCAATCGAACAAACGAAAAGAGTTGCTTTTCATGAAATAACAGCCACGGCAGTAAAAAAAGCGCTAGAAAATCCCCGCGAATTAGATCTAAATATGGTGGACGCCCAACAAGCTAGACGTATTTTGGATCGTTTAGTTGGCTATAAATTATCCCCCTGGTTATGGCAAAAAGTGGCTAAAGGCCTATCTGCTGGTCGTGTACAGTCAGTTGCCGTACGCTTAATCGTGGAACGGGAAAAAGAAATTCAAGCTTTTCAAGCAGAAGAGTATTGGAAAATTACTGGTAAATTTAACGGCGCCCATGGTGAAATCCGAGCACCACTTACTCATCGTAATGGCCAAGAATTAAAATATAATAGTTTGACCAAAGAAACAGAGGCAATAGAGCTAAAAAAGGAATTGGAAAAACTTTCCTACGAAATAGGCAATCTCCAAAGTCGCGAACAAACAAAACGCCAACCTTCACCACTAACTACTTCCTTACTACAACAAGAGGCTAATAGAAAACATGGATTTTCCTCCAAACAAACCATGATGTTAGCCCAACAACTATATGAAGGTGTAGAACTTGGGTCAGGCCAAGCTGAGGGTCTAATTACCTACATGCGTACTGATTCCCAATTTTTGAGTGATAAATTCATCAATGAAGCTCGCGACTATATCAAAACTACGCTGGGAGCGAGCTATTTACCAGCGACTGCTCAACATTACCGTACCAAAAGCAAGAATGCTCAAGAAGCTCATGAGGCTATCAGGCCAGCTAACGTTGAACTATCACCAGAAAGTATTAAAAATTATTTAAACAGCAATCAATATAAACTATATAAATTAATATGGTCGCGCTCAGTAGCAACACAAATGATGCCCGCTAAAATTAATATTACTACTTTGACTGTCAATGATACTAAACAAAAATTCTTCTTTACTATAGCTGGCGAGGTCATTACCTTCCCCGGTTTTCTAAAAATTTATCAACTACCTCAACAAGATAAAAATTTACCACCCTATCAAGTTAATGATCCCTTAACTGTCGAAGAGATTGAAACCGAGCAACACTTCACCAAGGCACCAGCGCGCTATTCTGATGCTGGTCTGGTTAATCAACTGGAAAAAAGAGGTATTGGTAGACCATCGACATACGCGCCAACTATTTCCACAATTATTGAGCGTAATTATGTGACGCGGGAAGAAAAAAAATTAAAACCCACGGAAATTGGTATTTTGGTTAATGATATGCTAATTCAACACTTCCCAAATGTTGTGGACTATGGCTTTACTGCGAAAATGGAAAACGAACTTGATGAAATCGCCCGTGGTGAAAAAAAGTGGGAACCAATCATTGCCGACTTCTACCATCCCTTCGCCGAACTACTGGCGCAAAAATACGACCAAGTTGAAAAAAAACATACCAGTGAAATTACGGAAGAAATTTGTCCGTCATGCCAAGGTAAACTAGCTATCAAATACGCTCGCTTCGGTAAATTTCTTGCTTGCAGCAATTTCCCCACTTGTCGTTTTACCAAAAATATTAATACCGACGCCGATGCTGCCAAACAAGCAACTACTACCGAATTATGTCCTGAATGTAGCAAACCGCTAGTTGATAAACGCGGACGCTTTGGTCAATTCTTAGCCTGCTCTGGCTATCCCGATTGTAAATTTACCAAACCCTTGGCTTCCCAGGAAACCAATATTACTTGTCCTCGTTGCCAGCAAGGCAAAATTGTCGGTAAAAAAACTAAAAGAAATAGAATGTTTTATGGTTGTAACCGTTATCCCGAATGTGATTTTGCTCTCTGGCACAAACCAACTGGTGAATCTTGCCCTAAGTGTCAATCACTACTTCTCCAAGCTGGCAAAAATATCAAATGTTCCAATAATGAGTGTGATTATCAAAAAGCTGATCAAGTCTAATGATCAGTTTTTTATTTTAATCGGTTTTATATTATAATAGCGTTACGATGCTGACACCACAACAACAATACAACAAAATAATTGATACGCTAAAAACCTTAAATCCAGACCTTACCGCTAAACAAATCGGTCTCGTTACTAAAGCTTATGATTTTGCAATGGCCGCTCATCACGGACAAAAGAGATTGTCTGGTGAAGACTATATCATGCATCCTTTAGCAACGGCGTTACTATTAGCTCAAATGCACGTTGACTGCACGACGGTTGCCGCCGGTTTACTACACGACGTACCAGAAGACACTGTAGTTTCTTTAGACCAAATTAAAGAAGAGTTTGGTCCAGAGATTGCTGTCATAGTTGAAGGTATTACCAAATTAGGGACTGTTAAATATCGCGGTATTGAAAGATATGCTGAAAATTTACGCAAAATGTTTGTGGCTATGGCCAAGGACATCAGAACTATTGTTATTAAGTTTTGTGATCGGATACATAATTTACAAACCCTCCAACATCAACCACCAGTTAAAGCCATGCGTACAGCCAAAGAAACACTAGAAATTTATGCGCCAATTGCCCATCGTCTAGGTATGTATGAAATCAAAAACCAATTAGAAGATTTGGCCTTTCCTTATGTTTATCCTCAAGAAAATGCTTGGTTGCAATCATTAATTAAAGATTCTTTAAAAAACAAAAGTCGCGTAATAGAAGTTGCTAAAAAAACACTGGCTAAAGAGCTGGAAAAAAATAACATTAAATATATCAATATCAGTAGTCGCGTTAAGAGTTGTTTTAGTCTATATCTAAAATTACTGACCCACGACAAAAATATCGAACGCATCTATGACCTCATTGCTATGCGGCTCATTGTTCAGGATATCCGTGATTGCTATGCAACGCTTGGCATTATTCATTCTCTTTGGACGCCTTTAAAGGGAAGAATCAAAGACTATATTGCCCAACCCAAACCGAATAAGTATCAATCTTTACACACTAATGTGATGACTGAAAGTGGCGAAATTATAGAAATTCAAATTCGCACTCAAGAAATGCATGATTATGCCGAATATGGTATTGCTGCTCATTGGCATTACGCTGAACAAAAAAGCGGTACTGTGCCCGATAAAGATAAGCTCTGGATTAACAAACTAGCACTATGGCAAAAAGAGATTGCCGACTCTGCCCAGTATTTAGATGATTTGCAAAAAGTAAAATTAGATTTCTTCCAAAACAGAATTTTTGTTTTTACACCCAAGGGTGATGTTATTGATCTGCCGGAAGAGGCTACGCCAATTGATTTTGCTTATCACATCCACACCGTTGTCGGCAATCAATGTGTCGGAGCGCGAATTAATAATGAACAAGCAGCTCTGGATACCCCTCTAAAAAGCGGCGATCTCGTAGATATTATGACTAACTCCTCTCGTATCTGGCCCAATCCTGATTGGATCAAAATTGCCAAAACTTCTATTGCTCGCGATAAAATAAGAAGCTCTCTCCGTAAAAAGAGAAAGAGCTTCCTCAATATTCTTAATCCCTTCCGCGATAAAGAATAGCACTAATCGTTACGCAAAATATACTCTATCAATCGTTCTAATTCTTCCGCTGAATAATACTCAATCAGAATTTGTCCACCATTACCCGAATCAACTATTTTTACTTTAGTAGATAAATATTGGCGTAATCTTTCTTCCCGCGCGGCTAATTCTAAATTTACCCCCTGATCCTTGATCTTACGTTTTACTGAATAATTACTGGCTAAATGATCAGTTTGTCTAACTGTTAACCCGCCATTTACTATTTTCTTAAATATTCTAATCTGATCTTTAGGATTATTGACACTGAGAATAATTTTCGCTTGACTACGACTAATCGCACCCAAACGGATCGCTTCTTGAATATCTTTGGGTAATTGTAATATACGAATGGCATTAGCTACTGTTACTCTATTTTTTTGCACCTTGCGAGCAACCTGCTCTTGAGTCAACTGAAATTCTTCAATTAGTCTTTGATAGGCCAAAGCCTCTTCAATCGGATCCAAATCTTCTCGTTGTAAATTTTCTATCAAAGAGATTTCCATTACTTCTAAATCGTCAGCTTGACGCACCATAACTGGTACCTTCTCTAAACCAATCAACGTTGCCGCTTGCCACCGACGTTCACCGGCAATTAATTGATAGTATCCATCTTTCAATACGACAATGAGGGGCTCTAAAATACCATAACGCTTGATTGATTCCGCTAGTTCCTCCAATTCCTGGTGGTTAAAGGTCGTTCTGGGTTGATAAGGATTCTTTCGTATTTGTTTTGGTGACAAATAAAGCAACTGATTATTATCGGTTGAACCTGATGACGACTGAGCGTTATCGTTTATTGCTCTATTTGGCTCGGGCGCTGATGAGTTATCTACAATATTCCGGTTAGGGATCAAGGAAGAAAGTCCTCTTCCCAAACCAAGTCCTTTATTATTTAACATAAATATTTTAATTTAATTATAACGCTTAGCTTCTAAAACTTCTTTCGCTAACTTCTCATAGGCTCGAGCTCCTTTGGAGCGTGGGTCATAATCAGCAATAGACTTACCGTGAGATGGCGCCTCTGCCAATCGTACATTACGAGGAATGATCGAACGAAAAATCTTGTTGGGAAAATACTGATACAATTCATAAAAAACTGCTTCCGACAACTTCGATCGTCCATCATACATAGTCATAACAGCGCCCAAAATTTGTAATTCTGGTTTCAAATTATCTTTGACTAACTTTATCGTATATAATAATTGACTCAAACCTTCTAAAGCATAATATTCGGTTTGTACCGGAATTAGTATCTCGTCAGCCGCTACTAAACCATTAATAGTTAATAATCCTAGTGAAGGCGGATTATCAATGAGAATAAAATCATATTGGCCGGCAATGTCGCTGAGATTGTCCCATAGTTTAAATTCTCGTCTGGGGAAATCAACCAAGTCAATATTGGCGCCAGCCAAATTTGGATTAGCCGGAGCTAAATGTAATAAATCCACAGTTGTTGGTCGGATAATACTATCAATTCTTCTTGGCTCCTCTACCAAAACTTCATAAATACTTTCTTTGATTTCCATGGGAGCGTGTCCCAAACCAGAGGTTGCATTTCCCTGAGGATCCATATCAACTAATAATACCCGACAACCTAATTTAGCTAAGTAGGCGGCTAAATTAATACAGGTCGTTGTTTTACCAACGCCACCTTTTTGATTAACGATAGAAATCACTCTGGTCATAACGACTGAATTATAATAAAAAAACAGAAAAATGTCGATGTTTTTTCTTATTATTACTTGACTTAATTTAGTGGATTTTGTAAAATATCAAAAGTTCGTTCCAGCCGAAGTGGCGGAATTGGTAGACGCGCAGGTCTCAAAAACCTGTCAGGGCAACCTGGTGGGAGTTCGATTCTCCCCTTCGGCACCAGAGATCCAAAGAATACGCCAAGATACAAATTAATTGACTAATATGATCACTTAGACTATTATTCAGTAGTCATTGACGCGGGGTAGAGCAGTTGGCAGCTCGTCGGGCCCATAACCCGAAGGTCGCCGGTTCAAGTCCGGCCCCCGCTACCAAGTTTTAAAAACACACTTAACCTCCTCAAAATGAATTTGAGTCGGCCCAAGTGTGTTTTTAGTTTTATTAATTTTAACTATTACTATCAATAAACTAAACCAAGTGTAGAATTTTTTTAACTTATTATTATAAATAATACGAAATAAATTTGGTTCGGCCCAAGTGTGTTTTTAGTTTTATTCAATCAAATTTATTGATAATAACATTAATTTCTAATAGATTGACAAATAAATATTTTTCTGATAAGCTCACTAAACAATTATCGTAGTTCATTAACAAATTGAAGGAAAAATAAGACATGGAAACCAATAAACTTCCAAAATCAGAAGATGAAAATAAGCACTTAATAAACTCTGGTCAACTTCTAGAATGCATTGTTCGACAGGCAAGTAACAGTATCCTACTACTTACCCAAGACTTGAAAATAGTTTTTGCTAATGATGCTGCCTTAAAATTAACTGGTCACACAATTGAAGAAGTTACCAATAGCTATTGCTATTTCATCACTTATAATCTAGAGACTCCTTGCCAGGCCCCTGATCATGTTTGTCCAATAACCCAGTGCCAAAAAACTGGCCAACCAGCGACAGCGGAACACATACACACAACTCCAGACGGGAAACAATTTTTTACTGAAGTCAAAGTAGAACAAATCGTCAGTCCTGGTGGTGATATCTACTATTTGCATATTACTAGGGATATTAGCAGACAAAAAGAGAACGAAAGAATGATTTTACAACAAAATGTGGAATTACAAAAAATTAATATGGAAAAGGACAAGCTTTTCTCCATCATCGCTCATGATTTGCGTAGTCCATTTCAAGGTTTTCTTAATATTGCCGAACTGATTGCGAATGAGTTTACTTCCATGACCGCTGAGGAAATTAATATTTTCACTAAAAATCTAGTTGATTCCTCGCGTAATGTTTTTAATCTTTTGGAAAATCTGCTGGAGTGGTCGCTGATGCAGCGTAAAATGATGGAATTTAAACAAGAAAAAATATTTCTAAAAACAATAGTAAACGAAGGTCTGGAATTTAGCAAAGCGTCAGCTCTTGTCAAAGACATTAAAATGAAAAATGAAATAGCAGACGATGTCCAAATTTATGCTGACACCCATATGCTCAAATCAGTAATTCGTAATTTACTATCCAATGCTGTTAAGTTTACAACCAGGGGTGGTGCTATTACTATCGCCGAAAATGGTGGCATAATTAGTATTCATGATACTGGTATTGGTATGAGTCCAGAAATGATCGACAATCTTTTTTGCATTGATGTCAAAACGAACCGTAAGGGTACTGAAAATGAACCAAGCTCTGGTTTGGGTTTATTGCTCTGTCAAGAGTTTATTGAAAAAAATAACGGCAAACTTTGGGTAGAAAGCAAAAAAGGTTTGGGTAGTACTTTTTATTTCACTGTTCAAAAAATTAATTAATAATTTAGTTCCAACCCCACAAACAATGTGGGGTTTTTTATTTGATTTCATTATCCTTTAATTACTCGTTTATTAGACCAATTTGACAGAAGATATTCACCAGTGCTAAAATCAGCTAGTACTTAGTTCTTTATTATGCCTCCGTATATCAAGCAACTTGATCGGTGATAAAACGCCTTTGTTTTTTTCTTCAGTATTCTCGGGCGCCGCTAATACAATGAGAATGCACGATTATTATTGATCTTGACCTCCAGGAGGCTCCTTTTTATAACCAATTATAAAATAACTATCAAATGGTAGTTATTTTTTTCTTATATTTAATAACATTTATTTTACTAATACATATTGACTTATTATTGGTAATTATGTATGATAATCAAAGATTTTGGCGGGGTAGCTCAGTTGGTAAGAGCGAAGCACTCATAACGCTTAGGTCGTGGGTTCGAATCCCACCCCCGCTACCAAGTCATAGATGGACTTCGTCGCTTCGTATCTCTTCATTTCATTCAGAGCTACTTTGCTCAACTCAGTCCACTATTCCTTTAAACTCTACGCTTGCTTCACCCTGCCAATGGCAGGATTCAGCCCAGTGTAGAGCTTTTTATTTTAATATTATAAATAATATACAAAATAAATTTAAGTCGGCCCAAGTATAAATCTGTTTTTTATTCCTTATAACTAAATAAAATTACGTCCACTCGGCCCAAGTGTGTTTTTAGTTTTATTAAAACTTAACTGAATGTTATTTTATTTTCTGAAATTCATCGCTAAGCTTGAAATATAAAATATGATATAATATTATTTAGTATCTATCATAATTATAAACCTTAAATTTACCATGTTCTTAACTGTACACGGCGCTACCGCCATTTTAATTGCTACTAAAACAGCCAACCCGCTCTGGGGTTTTATTCTCAGTTTTTTTAGTCACTATCTGGTTGACGCCATCCCCCATCAAGATCCAATATTAGATCGACACGACGGACGGAAAAAGATGATCATCCGTTCAATGAAAATAGTGGGCTTAGATCTAATTGTTTTATTTTTTTATCTGCTTTTCATTGCCACAAAAATAGAGTTGAATATAACTCAAATTTTAGTTTGTATTTTAGCCGCTATCTTACCTGATTTTATGTGGGGTTTAGAAAAAGTATTAAATAAACCATTATTTAAGTGGAATACTAATTTACACGAATTATTTCACTGGCATAAAAAAATACTACAAAATCACGGCCTAGGCTATATGACTCAGGGCATAACTTGGATAATTGTTTCACTAGCAATCTTCTATTTCTCTTGAGTAGAAATTGCTCCCACCGGACAACTATCAACTGCTTGTTGGCAATCACACTTCACTCCACAGCCCTTCTCGTTAACGACTCGGGCTTTGCCATTATCGGCATATTCAAAAACCTCTGAACATAGTGCTATGCAAGTACCACAACCTATACATTTGTCTTGATCTACTTTTACTTTAGACATATTACTGTTAACTATTATACATTTTTTAGTAAATAAATCCACCCAGCCCTTCGCGAAGGGCTGGGTGAAATTACGTGATCTACCTAACTTATAACTATTAAAATAGTGTTTGGGCTAAAGACTGTGGTGCCATAATCTCTTGTTTATAAAGCGTATTCAGGGATTTTGCAATATCTTCCCAATTATATTGTTCGTTAATTATTAATTGATTTTTTTTGGTGATCTTTTGCCATTTAGCTTTCTGCTGAATTAACTGATCCATTTTCAATTTCAATTTCTTGATATCACCAACATTGAAAGTTAAAGAATGACACTGATCAAATAATTCACGATGTCCTTCAATATCACTGACAACCAACGGCACGCCCAGTGATAAAGCCTCCAAAATAGTAATAGGCATGCCCTCATCTTCCGAGGCGGAAACAAAACCCATACTACCAGCCATCAGGGGAAATAGTTTCTCCGCTGGTAGATAATCAATAAATTTGATTCTCTTATCTTGCTTGCCTAGTTGGTGTAAATAATCAGTATATTCCGAAGTGAATGCCGAACCACCAACAATAACTAATTTAATCTTATTATCCGTTAATAAAGAAAAGGCCTGGATTACATCATCAATTCTCTTGTGTTTAACGAAACGAGCAACAGTAATTAAATATTTGCCTTTTTCTAAATTATATTTTTTATTGATACTTTGAATGGTGGTTGCGGAAACAAAACTAGAATACACGCCATTGGGAATATAAGTTGTTGGTGTATTATATTTTTGCAAACAGTAGCTCTGCAATCCTTTGGAAACGGTTACCGTCTGATGAGGAAAATGACAAGCTGTCCATTCGCCAAGCCATAGTATTAATTTAGCCAATTTTGACCACTTGGCATGATTACGATCCAAGGAGTGAAATGTCACCACTACCCGACAACTGGGTTTAAAAATTCTCGGTATCAACGATAATAATGATGGGCCAACGCCCTGATAATGCAAGACATCAAAGTCTTGCCCGAGGGCATGCATCGTAGCTAAGAAAGTGTGAGTAATAGCGTCAAAATTTTTTGTATGAAAAGATTTTAAGTTAATTAAATTAACTCCTTTATATTGCTTAACACTCTCATCGGTATA
>PFPO01000004.1 GCA_002793075.1 Candidatus Komeilibacteria bacterium CG_4_10_14_0_2_um_filter_37_10 | reverse complement strand
CGGAATTTTAGCTAGACCGTCCAGTAACGAGTAGTGACTATGAGTATGAAGGTGAACGAATGACATAATAAAAAATGAGAACCAAGGCAATTAGTTTTGTTAATAAAAAATAAAACCAAATAAGAGCTATTCGGTTTTTTTTGTTTTTCTTTTAGTGCCGTCTTTTTTTTCTTTGGCAAACTCGAACAATTTCTTGGCTCCATCAATAATTAGTGGTAAATAGGAGCTAGCTTTTTGCATTCTTGTTTTTGCTTCGTCAAAGAATTGATTAACGCCATTAGCCATTTTTGCCACCTGATCCATAGTTTCCGCAACGCGTTTAATGATGTTGATTACATAATAAATAAACCAACAAACAAACGCTGTAAACCAGAGGACGCAGAAGGCAATGACTATATTGAGTAAATCTTTTGATGTTTCCAGCATAAGTAATTTTAGGTCTTTATTATACCACAGAAAGATTAATATCTGAAGAAATTGCTTTTTGGATAATTTAACCAATTTAACTCCCGGCGTTGTCAACTCCCGGCGTGGAATTCTATTTGGTTAAAACTATAAAAAAATGGTAAAATATAATTAATTATGGCTACCCCTAACAACAGTTATGGATTATCCGATCAGCAGTTAAAATATGCTTATTGGTATATTTTACACAAAAAACAGCTGCAGCGAATTTTCGTACAGATTCTTTTAGTGTTGTCTACAGTAATGTTTATTTATATTCTCTACGGTTTGTGCTGGTATTGGTGGCGGGGAGCAACAGAGCTTGATTATTGGCGCTTGCAGAACCCTAATTATATTAAATGGGCAGCTTATTATCAGAATGAACGCATTAGAGATTTGATTATTGATGATGTAAAAGTTTTTCCTACCGGAGCTAAGCGAGTAGATGTTGGCGTTTTGATAGCTAACCCGAATGAAAATTGGGGTATTAAACAAATAGATTATTATTTTGTTTTGGCTAGTGGCGAGAAGACGCCAGTGCAAAGCAGCTGGTTTCTGCCCAGTGAAGAAAAATATTTATTAGCTTTGGGCATTGATTCCACCAGTCAATCAGCGAGCCTGGTATTAGCAAAAAAAGAGTGGCAGAGATTACGTAAGGATCGGCCTTTTCCGGAAATTAATTTAATCGTTGATCAAATTCAGTTTAAGTCAGCTCGGGAGTTAGGCGTTTCCTTGTTACGTGGCGGACAGTTGGAATGGCAGGTAACCAACAAATCAGTGAATAATTTTTGGGATGTTGGTTTCCAGGTAATTTTACTCAGTGGTGCGCAACCAATTGCTTATAATTATATACAAATTAATGAATTGCCCAGTTTGAGTAGTAAGAATCTGATGGTGAGCTGGGCGGAAAATATTCCGACGGTTAGTTCGGTCAAGATTATCCCCCAGATAAATTTATTTGATCCTAAAGTCTTAAAAGAATAAGCTATGTTTAGTTGGCTGATTTGGTGGAAAAAGTTGGATTGGTTTTTGATAATAAATATTCTTTTTCTTAATCTTTTTTCTCTGGCGGCGCTTTATAGCTTAACGAGCCAAGAAAATATGAATTGGTCTAATCTTTTTATTCGCCAGGCCTTTTTTATTTTGCTGGGATTTGCTTTGCATTTATTAATCTCTCGCATTGATTATCGTATTAGTAAAAATTATAATAAGATTTTTTTTCTCTTTGTTTTTATTTTATTAGCCCTGGTTTTAATCGCCGAACCGATTCGTGGTGTTAGTAGTTGGTTTGCTGTTTTTGGTCAAACCTTCCAACCGGCTGAATTTGCTAAACTGGCTATTGTTTTTTTCTTAGCAAAATATTTAAGCGAGAAAAGTAAAGTTTTCTATCTTTGGCGCCATGTTTTATGGACGGGATTAGTCGTTGCTGTAATTGCGGCAATGGTAGCTCAGCAACCGGACTTTGGTTCGGCTTTTATTATTTTTTGTTTATGGCTGGTTGCTATTTTGATGACTAAGATTAATTGGCGGCAAGTGTTGACAATTTTTGGTGTTATTATTGTTGGCGGTTTTATAATTTGGAATAGTTTTTTACAACCCTATCAACAAGCGCGTATTATGTCCTTTATTAATCCTGAGCAAGATGCGCAGTCCCATGGTTATAACGTTCAACAAGCGATCATTGCCGTTGGCTCCGGACAGGTTTTGGGCAAAGGCTTGGGACTCGGTACCCAGAGCCAACTTAATTTTTTACCAGAACAGTACTCAGATTTTATTTTTGCTGTTATTGCTGAAAGTTTTGGTTGGTGGGGAGTACTGCTTTTGCTTTCATTGTATTTAGTTTTTTTCTGGCGCCTATTAAATGCCGTACGGGAAGGCGGTGATCCTTATGGAACCTGGATGTTAC
Organism: Candidatus Komeilibacteria bacterium CG_4_10_14_0_2_um_filter_37_10; assembly: GCA_002793075.1. NCBI lineage: Bacteria > Candidatus Komeiliibacteriota > Candidatus Komeilibacteria bacterium CG_4_10_14_0_2_um_filter_37_10. The sequence continues at coordinate 9,659 of PFPO01000004.1, read as the reverse complement.
TTTGCTTTTTTATTTATCTCAGCGTCCAGACAATTATTAATATTGGTATGAATATTGGCATTTTGCCAGTTACCGGTATTACTTTACCATTTGTTAGCTACGGTGGCAGTTCATTGGTGACTAGTTATATTGCCTTGGGTTTAATTCAAAGCTATTTAATTAGTAAAAAAGAAAAGCTCTTTGTTTATGGTCAGAGTAAGGAGTTTTAGTCAGGTTTTGCCAACCCCTATTGACCAAGGTCATGAAATATGATTTAATGTTGTTGCTAAACACCACCAATTTTATTCATTTATATTTAATTTATGGTTATTCAAGATGTTATTTTAAACTCCCAAATCAGAGAGTTGGGTAATAGAGGAGTCTTAAAAGCCGGATTGCGCGTAGGTAAAATTCCCGCTGTTATTTATGGCTTTCAGCAAGCCAATCAAAACATTTGGTTAGATAAAAAAGAGGCCGAGAAAGTCTATTTACAGGCTGGTACTTCCACAGTTGTCGCCTTGCAATTACCGGATGGTAAGACGACTAAGATTATTTTTCGGGAAGTGCAAAGAGATCCAGTAAAAGATAGTATTATTCATATTGATTTAGTAGCTATAGATTTAACTAAACCAGTAGAAGTAACAATACCTATTCATTTAGTCGGTGAGTCACCGGCGGTAAAATTTATGGGTGCTATTATGATTCAGTCTTTAGATCATTTGGATATCAAGTGTTTGCCAGAAAAATTGATTCATGAAATCAAGGTAGATATTTCAACTCTGGCTGATTTAAATGACGCTATTCATATTAAAGATTTAGCTTTAAGTGAGGGTGTGGAGTATGAAGTTGATCCCGGGCAGATGATTGTTTCTGTACGCGCACCAAAGGTAGAAGCTGTTGCGGCGGTGGCAGCGGCACCAGCGGAAGGTGAGGCAGTAGCAACGCCAGTAACTGAAGAAAAGAAAGAAGACGGTAAAAAATAAATTTATTTCGTTGACAATAAAACCACTCTTGTTTGTTCAAGGGTGGTTTTTTAATTAGTGTGGACTTTTTAGGAATATTTAGATTATACTTGATAAGTAGTGGATGAATTTATTTGTTAAAGGTTATCATAAATAGCATGCCAGAAGTTTTAAAAATAATAATTAATTCCTTGCCCGCGGAAAAATTTGATTGGTGGTTAGAAGGTAGTTTTGCTCTGCGTCTTTGGGGTCTGGCGGTTGTAGTCCGGGATTTAGACATCGTCACCAATGATCGGGGTATAGATATTTTTCGTCAAGCCTTGGCTACTTATATTCAAAAAGACAGCCATGATCCGATTAAAGGTTGGCAGTTGATTCTTAATATTAATAATCAAGAAGTAGAGATCAGTTCTTTTGCTGATCGTACCATCAATGTTTTTGGTCTAGCTCAAGAAGTAGCGTGGCAAGGATTAACGGTGCCAGTTTTACCCCTGGTGTGTATCAGGGGTTTGTATGTTGCTATTAACAGAGTAGATAAAGTTTTAGCGATTGATAAATTTATTAAGGGCTAGTTCTTGCTTGGTGGACGATAAGTAAATTTTAACTAATCTATTTAATCCTTGTGTATCGGTAATCAAGTCATATTGATAAGCGGGCATTTTTTGTTGGAGTAAATACGTCATTTGTGTTACTTGTTCGGGATTAATTTCTAAAAAAAGAAACTTGGGTTGATAGTGGTACTGATTAATTTGTTCCAGTAGGCGTTTATATACTCGTAATCCATTATTCCCGCCCAAAAGAGCACCTCGCGGTTCATGAAGAATGGTTTTTTCTTTCAGTTCTTCTGGTTTAAGATATGGTAAATTAGCCAAGATAATCGTTGGTTTAATATTATTCTGGTAATAGGGGGTTAATAAGTCGCCTGTTAATAAGGTAATATTGGTAGCATGTGCATGACCATTGCATCGGGCTATTTGCAGTGCTTTTTTACTGATATCACTACCAAAGAATTGATTGTTGGGCCAAAGTTTTGCTGCGGTTATTACGAGACAACCACTACTGGTCCCGAGATCAGAAATTTTTTCTTGAGCTGGTTGGATGATATTTATTTGATCAATAAAAAGTTCGGATTCTGGCCGCGGAATCAGGGTGTGTTTATTTACGGTAAAAGTTAAATTATAGAACTCTTTTTTTTGTACTAAGTAAGCCAAAGGATAGTCTTGTCGCCGTCGCGATAAATAGTAGAGAAAGCGTAATAAAATAGTGAGAGAAAATTTAAACTCTGGATGAGTAAAAATAAAAGTCCTTTCTTGTTGGATAAGATAGGCTAAGATTATTTCTTGGTCTTGGTGATAAAAATATTTTTGGTACCAAGATTTATTACTGATCTGGTATAGCGAGAACATGTTCTGATTGATGTAAGACGGTAATTATTTGATCTAGATCACCATCAAGAATGGTGGTAATATTGTGCCACGACTCTTTGACACGATGATCGGTAATACGATCTTGGGGCCAGTTATAAGTTCGTATTTTGTCACTGCGATCGCCAGTTCCGACTTGGGACTTTCGATCGGCAGCTTCTTTCGCTCTTTTTTCATCTTCACTTTTTTGTAATAATCGCGAGCGCAATACTTGCATTGCTTTCATTCTGTTCTGTTGTTGTGATCGCTCGTCTTGGCAGGAAACAGCCAGGCCAGTCGGTAGGTGGGTAATACGTACTGCTGAGTAGGTCGTATTAACACTTTGGCCGCCATGACCAGAGGCACAGAAGGTATCAATACGCAGATCCTTACTTTCTATTTTTAAATCCACTTCCTCAGCTTCCGGGAAGACAGCGACAGTCGCAGCGGAGGTGTGAACACGACCAGCTTTTTCTGTTTCTGGCACTCGTTGTACCCGATGACCGCCACTCTCGAAATGAAGTTTTCCATAGGCATCGCGGCCGATAATTTCAATAATCGCTTCTTTGATGCCACTTAATTCAGTTCTACTCAAAGAGATAATATTCATTTTCCATCCTTGTCGTTCTGTGTAGCGACTGTACATACGCATTAAATCAGCAGCAAAAAGTGCTGATTCGTCACCACCAGTACCAGCTCTTATTTCCATAATGCAATTTTTTTTGTAAAGCGGATTAATTGGGGTAATGAGTTCATTAATTTCATTTTTTAGTTGCGGCACATTTATTTGTAGTTGATTAATCTCTTCTTGAATCATGTTTTTCATTTCACTATCTGTTTCTTGAGCAATTTGCTGTAGTAAATCATTAAGTTCTTTTTCTTGTCGTAGGTAGAGATCAATTTTTTCGACAATTTCGCGAATCTCTGAGTACTCTTGGGATAATTTGGTTAACATTTCCGAGTTTTGTAAAACAGCCATTTCTTGCATGGCTTTTTCCAGTTCCTCTTTCTTTGTTTGGTATTGCTTTAATAAATTTTTCATAGTTTTACCTAAATAAAAAACTCCAACAAAAATCGTTAGAGTTTTTTAGCATCGAAGTTATTTTTCTTTTTTATCTTTTGCTCTAGCAAGACTGGCGACTTTCTTAGCCTTTTTACCTTTACGGACAGCAGAAGCCGCAGTTTTTTTAGCGGCCAAACGGGAGAAACGATCAACCCGACCGGCATTATCAATCAATTTTTGTTTACCAGTATAGAAAGGATGACAACTGGAACACATTTCTATTTTGATTTCCGGTACTGTTGAGCCAACAGTAAAAGTATTACCACAGGCGCAAATGACTTTGGCATCAGTATAATATTTTGGATGAATGTCTTTTTTCATAGTAAAATAATAGTAAATTAACGAATATAATATAGCAAATCACTTTCTTTTTGTCAACGCCTAATAAAAAACTCGTTAATCCTGATTGTGGAATAACGAGTAGTGCTTTATTGTTGTAACTGTTGATCGATAAAGTTGACTAAATCTTTTTTTAAATCAAAACGATTGGTGTAAACGAATTCCTGATGATTGATTATTTTAGTTGAGTCTTTAGCAATAACAGTTATCTTTGATTGGTTCGCTGAGAGGATTTTGCTGACGGTAGGATGAACTTTTTTTTGTAGCAAATCAGAGCTGATCAGTAAGAGATCAATTTTCAAGTTAGCGGGTATTCTTTGGATGTGATTTATTTGCGTAAAACAATGAACATCAAATCGGTCTTGGTCGTTGAGCGTACTGGACAGATTTCGACAAAATCCATAGTCCGGATGAATAATAAGTACCTTTCGTCTGGCAAGGTTTTGTTTTATTCTTTTTTTCATCACAGCTCCTATTTTTTGGTGAAAGGAACAATAGTTTATTATGGATAAACTAGCATTACTATGATAATAAGTCAAAAATTGATTAATTTTACTGAACCTAATTGGGGAAATTTTCATTTAACCTTTTAGGCTTTTAGATTTTTGACTAACAGCAAAAATACCCATAACTGTAATATAGGTAGCAGTAAATTCCGGCGATATTTGATAGTGGGGATTAAAGGCGGCGAAGAAGATAAAGATAATCATCAAGACTGTCCAGATGATAATAAATAATTCGCCAAAATGCTGTGATATATAAGCTTTATTTTTCCAGCGCGTAAATTCTTTAGTGCCAACATAGATCGCTAAAATCGCACCATAAACTAAAGATAGGCTACTTAGCGAACCATTAAAATAACGATCATTAATTAAAAAATCGGCAACAAAAAACAAAAGAGTTAAGCAACCCCAGAAGTTGACCAGTAAACGCCAGAAAAATAGTTGTTTATCAATTGGCATGATCATATTTTATCACGGCTTGGATTACTTGCCAATGTTGTTTATTTCTGTTAATATAATGTTGCTTAATTAATTAACTCACATGCAAGATCAGCAGCCAATCCTGTTTTTAGCCATTAGTGTTAAAAATTTGGCTGAAAAACTGCTTGGATGGCGGTAAAAGGAAAAACAATATGACAGTAGAATTAATCGATTTACTAAAAGCCGGAGTGCATTTTGGTCATACCAAAGCCAAAAGACATCCTGGCATGGAACCCTATATTTTTGGGATTAAACAAAATATTAGCTTGATTGATCTGGAGCAAACTCAGATTAAGCTAGAAGAGGCGACTAAATTCGCGGAAGAGGTAACTGCCAATAATGGAGTTATTCTTTTTGTTTCCAGCAAAAAGCAAGCTAGTGAAATAGTAAAACAAGCAGCTATTACTGCGGGTATGCCTTATATTAATACCCGTTGGCTGGGCGGTACTTTTACTAATTTTGATAACATCATTAGTTTGTCCAAGAAATTGAAAAGGATGGAAGAACAAAACGCGAAAGGTGAATGGAGTCGTTATACCAAGAAAGAATCTTTGGAAAAAGAAAGAGAAGTGGTAAAGTTAAAAAGTATGGTCGAAGGCATTGCCTCGATGGAGAAATTACCACAAGCCGTTTTTTTGGTTGATGTTAAGAAAGACGAAACCGCTTTAGCGGAGGCTAAGAAGAAAAAAATTCCGATCATTGCTATTTGTGACTCTAACTCTAATCCGAAATTGATTGATTATCCAATTCCTGGCAATGATGACGCTGTTAAATCAATTCAAATTTTAACTAATGCAATTGCTGACGCTTGTGTACTAGGCAAGAAAAAGCAAAAATAAAAGATAACTAACAATCAAATAATATGAGCATGGATCTAATAAAAAAGTTGCGTAATGCAACTGGCGCTGGGATGAACGACTGTCATTTAGCGTTGAAAGAAAATAACAACGATTACGATTTAGCTTGTGAATGGTTACGCAAGAGAGGGCAAAAAATCGCCAGTAAGAAGCAGGACCGTCAAATTAAAGCGGGATTAATCGAATCTTATATCCATCCTGGTGGGCAGGTTGGTGTTTTACTAGAAGTTGGTTGTGAAACCGATTTTGTGGCGCGTAATGAAGATTTTAAAATATTTGTTCATGAGGTAGCTTTGCAGATAGCAGCAACTGCTCCCCAGTATGTCAGTCCTGAGGATATTCCTACTGAAATTTTGGAAAAGGAAAAGGAAATTTATCGGGCGGAAATGGCTGATCAAAATAAACCGACGGAAATTGTGGAGAAAATTATTATGGGCAAGCTGGAAAAGTTTTATCAAATTAATTGTTTGTTAAAGCAACTCTATATTAAAGACGATAGTATGACCATGGAGAAAATGTTAGTTGATGTAACGGCTAAAATTGGGGAAAAAATTGTTCTCAGTAAATTTACTCGTTACGCCATTTAATCACTATGCGTTTAACTAAAAATAAAAAAGCATTATTGAAATTATCCGGTAAATTATTCAGTGGATCAGAGGCTGGTTACAATTTTGATTTGGCCGGTGAGTTGGCAGCGGAGATTAAATATTTGAAAAAAGAGCATGTCGATTTAGCTGTTGTCATCGGTGGTGGTAATATTATCCGTGGGCGTTCTATTGATCCCACTAAAATGGTAAAGGAGCAAGCGGATTATATGGGTATGTTAGCAACGATCATTAATTGTTTGGCTTTATCAGCTGTTTGGCAGAAAAATAATATTGATTGTGTTGTTTTATCACCCTGGCAAATAAAACCCGTAGTACAATTAGCAACGCCCGCAGCGATCAAAAAAGCGTGGCAGCAGAAAAAAATTATTATTTTTGCTGGTGGTACTGGTAAACCAGGTGTTTCTACGGACACTGCTGCTGTTTGGCGAGCTAGTCAGATTAAGGCCGATATTATTCTTAAAGCAACGGATGTGGACAGCGTTTATGACAGCGACCCGAGAATTAATAAGCAGGCCAAGAAAATATCATCTTTAACTTGGCGGATGGCTTATCAACAAAAACTAAAGATTATGGATGAACAAGCTTTTCGCTTAGCAGAAAAAAAGAAAATTCCCATCCTTATTTTTGAATTAACAGCAAAGAATGTTCGTTTGTCAGCACTGGGTGGCAAGATCGGTACGCTAGTGAGTGCTAGTAAATAATTTTGACTGTTACTTGGAGCCAGCCAAACAACAGAGACATTTAACTTTTAATTTTTTTCTATTTACATATGAAAGCCATTGAATTACAATTTGCCCATTGGGATCAAATTTATCTTTTTTTATTTCCCGAAAAAACTGACCAAACAAAATTAAGTATTGGTGATTACCTGGTGGTAAAAACAGCCCTCGGGCTTGATTTGGGAAAAGTTGTTGGTTGGCGTGAAATAAATGAAGATAATACCGTCGAGGATCAGCAAGTTAAACCCTATATTCGGCGCGCTACTGATGATGACTTAGCACAGTATCAAGAAAATAATAAGGACAATGAAAGTAAATTAGTACAGTGTCAAGAAATGGTTAAGAAAACAACTCTGCAAATGAAATTAGTAGATTGTTTGGTTTCTTTTGATGGCAGTAGGATTGTTTTGGCTTTTATCGCCGATGGCCGGGTTGATTTTCGTGAGTTAGTAAAAGAGTTAACTAAAAAATTTAAAAAATCTATTCGTATGCACCAGCTGGGTGTTCGCGATGAAGCGAAAATAGTTGGCGACATCGGTTCCTGTGGTCGCCGAATTTGTTGCCGTAGTCATTTGAAAGAGCTGGGCAATGTTTCCACTGATTATGCCAAAGATCAACAAGTAGCCCATCGTGGCAGTGAACGACTTTCTGGTCTTTGTGGCCGTTTAAAATGTTGTTTGGCTTATGAAGAAGATTTTTATCAAGAACGACTGAAGAAATTTCCGGTTGTTGGTAAGGTGGTCAAGACCAAAGATGGTCAAGGAGTAGTAATTGGTGTTAATGTTATCAAGGGCACTTATGATGTTAGGGTGGAGGATGACAAAAAAGGCTCTAACATCGTGAAGGTTGAAGTAAAGTAATATTGACAGAATTAGTAATTTATTCTAAGTTTTAGATAATATAGTTTTCATAGTTCCTTCAACAAATTAGGAGTTAGTATCATACCAGAAGAAATTCACTGTTATGCGTGTAAAAATTCTCTGGATTTAACCAAGAGAGATAATATTCGGACGGGGTGTGAAAGCACTACACCCGCCGCCCCTTGTTCCCAATGTGGATTAATGCATTTCTTAGGTTCCGGTAATGCTGTAATGACCAGGACCAAACCACAACAAGGATTGTATTTAATTTCAGTTGATGATAAACATTATAAATATGATCATCAAGACATTATTCAGAAATAGAATTACCAAAGCATTAACCCCAGGGGTTGGTGCTTTTTTTATTTGTTAAATCATAATATAATCAAATAGTTAATAAATTATCTATAAATACTATGACCAAGAATAAAATAAGAGTGGCGATCAACGGTTTTGGCCGTATTGGTCGAGCAGCTTTGAAGATTGTCCAAGCAAAAAGTAATGTAGAAGTGGTGGCTATTAATGATTTGACGGAAGCGAAAACACTGGCTCATTTGTTAAAATATGACACTGCTTATGGTCAGTGGCAGGGTACTATTGAGGCTAAGGGTAGTTATCTAGTAGTTAATAAAAAAAGAATTCCAGTTTATGCACAGTTGGAACCGGAAAAATTACCCTGGAAAAAGTTGAAAGTTGATGTTGTCTTAGAGTGCACTGGTAAGTTTCGTACTAAATCTTTGGCTAGCAAACATTTACGCGCTGGCGCTTTGAAGGTGATTATTAGTGCACCAGCTAAAGGTGACGGAGTGGCAACACTAGTTCTGGGTGTCAATGAAGAAAATTATCGGAAACAAAAGGTGGTTAATAATGCCTCCTGTACGACAAATTGCGTAGCGCCAATTGTGCAAATCATTGATCAAGCTTTTGGTATCGACAAAGCCATGATGACTACTATTCATGCTTATACTGCCGATCAAAATTTAGTAGATGGTCCACATCAGGATTTACGCCGAGCGCGGGCAGCTGCTTTAAATATTATACCAACCAGTACTGGTGCTGCTGAGGCCGTAGCGCAAACATTACCACACTTAGCTGGTTCGTTTGACGGCCTAGCCGTCAGAGTACCGGTGCCAGTAGGCTCACTTGCTGATTTTACTTTTGTGATTAAAAAAAAGGTAACAGTCAATCAAGTAAAAGAAGCTTTACAGAAAGCTAGTCACCAGGTTCGTTATAAAAATATTGTACAAATTAGCCAAGAACCACTCGTTTCTTCCGATATTATTGGTAATCCATACTCGACGAGAGTTGATTTGGGTTTAACACAAGTCGTTGGCGGTAATTTGGTCAAGATTGTTGCTTGGTACGACAACGAATGGGGTTATGCCAATCGTTTGGTGGAACTCGCAGAATATATTAGTCAATAATTAGTAGTTGTCCACAGTTTCTCTCTTGACAATAAAGTTTTAAAAAAATAAGTTATAGTTACAAAGAAAACAGGGTTCTGAAAAGAGCTCTGTTTTTTTCTTTGTATCTAAGAGTAATCAATTTTGAACTTTAACAAAAAGGAGTTAGTGATGAAAAAGCTTAATTTATTATTGGTGCTTATTTCATTTTATTTGCCAGCCCAGGATTGGCAAAATGTTTATGAGCTTTATCAGCCCATTTTGACCGACCATTTTTATACCAGTAGTTTAGCGGAAGTAGAGCAAGTGGTAAAGAATAAAGGTTACATTAATAATGGTCCTGTTTTTCAGTGGTCCTTGGTAGCTTTCGCTGGCAGTGTGCCAATCTATCGTCTGTGGCATGATTACGATCATTTTTATACTGTTTCTGTAGTGGAAAAAAATAATGCCGTAAGTCGTGGTTATATTGATGAGGGTATCGTT
>PFPO01000003.1 GCA_002793075.1 Candidatus Komeilibacteria bacterium CG_4_10_14_0_2_um_filter_37_10 | reverse complement strand
CAACCAAGGTAATAAAGATAAATAATTTCTAATATTAGCTTGGCCTAATAAGAAAAAATCCTGCCAAAACAACCAGGATGAAACAACTAAAAAAATAGCAATAAAAATATAAGCAATCGGTGAATTAAAATATACTGCCAGCTCTTTGAAAAAAATTGTTTTTACTCGTGACCAATTCATCATATTATTGTTTGGTTAACTTCCTAAAAATATCTTCTAGCGTCATCTCTTCTTTATGTGACTCTAAGATGGACCAATGATCTTGTACTGCCGTTTGAAACATTTTTTCTCTAATATCTTCGTTAATTGCCAAAATCAATTTATAGGATAAAACGCTATCATTTTCTGAACCCAAAAAGATAACTTCTGTCACGCCACCAATCTGAGCCAAGCTGGTTTTCACTCGCGATTCATCACCCTTGGCTTTGAGATAATAAACAGCTTGTCCTGATACTTGCTGCGTTAATTCCTCCGGTCGTCCTTCAGCAACTTTTTTACCAGCGTTAATAATGACGACGCGATCACAAATAGCTTGTACTTCGGATAAAATATGAGTACACAAAATAACGGTTTTCTCTTTACCAATTTTCTTGATTAACTCTCTAATTTCAACTATCTGATTAGGGTCAAGTCCTGAGGTTGGCTCATCTAATATCAAAATTTCGGGCTGATGTAATAGTGCTTGCGCCAAACCAACGCGTTGACGATAGCCCTTGGATAGTTCACTAATTTGTTGACGTAAAACCTTTTCTATGCCACAAGTCTTCACTACTTCCCGCATTCTGTCCTTGATCTCTACTAGGGTTAATCCTCTAATTCTACCGACAAATAAAAGATACTCATAAACCTTCATATCTTCGTAAAGTGGGTTATTCTCGGGCAGATAGCCAATTCTCTTTCGGATGGCTAATGAATCCTCCAGTAAATCCAAATTATCCACCAGAATCTGTCCCTCGGTAGGTGCGATAAAACCGGTCAACATCTTCATAGTTGTTGTCTTGCCAGCACCATTGGGACCCAAAAAACCCATGATTTCACCGGGTTTAATTTCTAATGAAAAATCATCAACAGCCTTGATGTGATCATAGTATTTCTTTAAGTTTTGTAGAATAATCATATGTTGTATCTGGTAATACGCATAATATAACTCAATTATTATACGTTAAATTATTCAGCTATTCAAGACTATTAAAATAAAGCCTTCTATTTATCAATGCTGTTGTTTATTTCTAAATAGTTCTGCTGCTTTCGTAGGTGACAAACCGGCACTTTTTTTAAATCCGGTAGATAACTTTCAATTTGTAACCAAGTCTTTTCTATTTCGGAAAGTGGTAGCTGTCCGTCACATTCAAAAAAAATAACATTCTTCTTAATCTCTAATTTAATACCTTGATTAGCTAGTTCCGAAACGAGATCAACAAATAATTGAGGATTATCAAAATCTCTATTCTCA
>PFPO01000002.1 GCA_002793075.1 Candidatus Komeilibacteria bacterium CG_4_10_14_0_2_um_filter_37_10 | reverse complement strand
CGCCGGAGGCGGATCAGCCTCTGGCTGACAAGTCCCTGCCTGCCGTCAGGCAGGCTCTCAGCCCGATCATATTGAATGAGTTAAGATTTAATATTATGTCATTTAGAAGAACAATAGAAGATTTTATTTGCGATAATTGTGGTACTGAAGTTATCGGTGATGGTTATACTAACCATTGTCCTGCTTGTTTATGTTCCAAGCACGTTGATAAAGATCCTGGTGATCGAGCTCAAGAGTGTGGTGGTTTAATGGCGCCAATTGATGTTGATATTAAGCGAGGGGACACCTACATAGTTCAGCAATGTTTAATTTGTGGCTTTCGTCGGCGGAATAAAGTACGAGAAAATGATAATAAGGACGTTGTACAACAGATTAATAATAAAAAATTATTTGGCTAAATATTAGATAAAATTAAAATCCCCCGTAACAATTATTGTTAAAGGGGATTTTTTGTTAGGCAAGAACTTTTTTGAAAAAAACTGGGAAGCATATTTGTATATGACGAAGTATAGATACGTGGAAGCGCCATAGATATGCCATGCTAGTAATACTCGTTCCCCACAAGATCGGTGCGTGGAAAAAACCTGGCAATAATGTTCCAGTACCACCATTGATCCCACTTAATGCGTTGCCTAGATTAAAGAAAAAGGCTAATAGTACCGCACTGAGAATTGCCAAATGTCCTAGAGAAATAAGACCAAGCAGTAGATTTAGTAATCTTATTAAATCCAATTTTCCTTCTCTGTCTAAAAGACAAAAGTGAAAAGAAAAATAAATAAATGCAATTAAAGCCGCCCCTCTATTGTCAAAAATTAGCGCAATTACAGTTATAATAAACAGCCCTACTGAATAAAGAGGCACTAAGAGTTCATCTTTCATTAGATTTTCCTTGATATATTGTTAAAAAACTATGAATAATTACATCATAGCACAGTTTACTATTTTTGTCAATAGTGGAATATTATAATTATTTGCATACTCTTGACAGTATATTTTAATGTTTTATAATACAATTAGCACTCAATATAAGAGAGTGCCAACATAAATTTATGCCACTAGCCGACAGACAAGAGAAATTATTATCCACTATCGTGGAACAATACATTGCCACCGCTGAACCAGTTGGCTCCAAGCCATTGGTTGAAAGTGGTAAATTTGATTTGTCTAGTGCCACGATCAGGAGCGAAATGGTTGAGTTAGAAGAACAGGGTTTGCTTTACCAGCCATATACTTCAGCTGGCCGAGTACCAACTGAACAAGGATATCGTTATTATTTGGAAAATATTTTATTACCAGAAAGACAAATAAATTTAAAAGAACAAGATCAAAAAACATTACTCCAATATTTAAATAAGTTAGATGTTGAGCAATTAGAAGTAGTAATTAAAAACTTAGCTAAAGAAGTAGCAGAAATGGTAGAGGGCGCTGTAGTTATTGGTTTCTCACCAAACAATGTTTATTATACGGGCATTAGTAATGTTTTCCGACAACCAGAGTTCTGTCAGTTGGATACGATTATCAACATGAGCCAAGTGATTGATCATTTAGATGGCGCGATGGTTAATATTTTTGAGCAAATTAGAGAGCCACGTATTTTTTTAGGTAGTGACAATCCCTTTGGCCGTGACACCGGAGCAATTTTAACCAAGTACCAGGTCAAGAATCAGTCGGGCGTGTTTGGAATTTTGGGTCCCTTACGTATGAATTATAAGAAGGGTTGGCAAATGATTAATTTTTTAAACAGTAAATTTAATAATATTTAATTATGTCTGAGGAAAATCAACAATTAGATGATGAAGTAATTTTTCCCGATGATTTAGCTCTCGAGTCTGAACAAAAGGCTAATGAGTATAAAAATAATTGGTTACGAGCACAAGCTGATTACCAAAATTTGCAAAAAGCCACGGCTATTTGGAAAGAAGAGTATTTATTCACAGCGAATGAGCAATTAATCATAGAACTGTTGCCGATATATACACACTTTGCTACTGCCTTAAGTCACGTACCAAAAGCTGATGAGAAACTTGATTGGGTAGTTGGCTTGAAACATTTATATGATATGTTAGATAAGTTTATGAAAAAGTGTGGTGTGACCAAAATAGAAACTAGCGGATTAATATTTGATCACAAGGTGCACGAAGCCATCGGTCAACAAAGTGATATTGGTCAGATAGATCATACTGTTTTACAGGAAGTACAGCCGGGCTATAAACTTTATGAACGAGTTATGGTACCGGCCAAGGTAATTGTCAACAAACTTGAATAAATATTTAAATTGATTGATCGATCCTTTGGGGTCATTAGTCAGTAAGGAGTAATAAATATGTCAATAATCAAATGGACACCAATGTGGGATCCTTTTAATGAGATGGATGCCATGGTTGATAAATTTAGTACCATGCGAGGAGTTAATTCTTTTGCTCCCGCGATGGACGTTTATCAAACCGATAAGGATATTGTCGCCGAAGTCTCATTACCAGGTATTGACCCACAGCAAGTAAAAATTTCTATTGTTAACGATGTTTTAACTATCGAAGGCAAAATGGAAAAAAAGAGCGAGGTTGATGAAAAAAATTATTATCGTAAGGAAGTCAGTATTGGTTCCTTTTATCGTTCCGTCGCCTTACCGACTGCTGTTGACGGTGATCACGCTAAAGCCGTGTATGAAGATGGTGTGTTAAAGGTTACTATTCCTCAGGAGGAAAGAGTAAAACCAAAATCAATAACTATCGAAGTTAAGAAAAAATAAATTTTGCTGTTTAGCTCAGACACGATCTGAGCTATCAGAAGCATTTATTAACAAACAGCTTATCTATGGATTTTAATAAACACTCAATACGATTAGTACAAAATTGTCCAGTCTGCAATCGGCAGTATCAGGAAAATAAAGTGCAGATTTTGGATGAAGCAGGAAATAGTTTCTTAGCCTATATGACCTGTAGCTTTTGTTGGTCAAATATTATCGTCCGGGTGATAAGTTTACCGCAGGGATTGGTTGGTAGTGCTATTTTGACTGATTTGTTTCCGGACGAGGTGATCAAGTTTGGACAGAGTTCATCTTTGCAACTTGATGACATATTAAATGTTCATAGTAAATTATACGACAATAGTTTAATAACTTATTTAAAAAATAATTAACGTAAAAATATGACAAAAATTTTAGGTATTGATTTGGGTACCACTAATAGCGCCATGGCGATTATTGAAGCTGGTCAACCAAAAATTTTAGAGAATAGTGATGGTAATAGAACAACGCCATCAGTGGTAGCTATTAATAAAAATAATGAACGTTTAGTTGGCCAAGCCGCCAAACGGCAAGCAGTTATTAATCCAACCAACACTTTATTTTCTATTAAGCGGTTAATCGGTCGCCACTTTACTGATGAAGAAGTACAGCGAGATATCAAGATTATGCCTTTTCAGATTAAACAAGCTGGCGATGGCGTCAAAGTTGTGCTAGCAGACAAAGATTACGCTCCTCAAGAAATCGCGGCCATGGTACTACAGAAGTTAAAAGCTGATGCCGAGGCAAAATTGGGTGAAAAAATAACCGAAGCAGTTATTACCGTACCAGCTTATTTTGATGATTCGCAAAGACAAGCCACGAAAGATGCTGGTGAAATCGCTGGTCTAAAAGTATTAAGAATAATTAACGAGCCCACCGCTGCAGCACTAGCTTATGGTTTTGATAAAAAGAAAGATCAAAAGATTGCCGTCTATGATTTAGGCGGTGGTACCTTTGATATTTCCATTTTGGAGGTTTCTGCTGATACTGTGGAAGTCAAATCTACTAACGGTGATACGCATTTAGGTGGCGATGATTTTGATCAAGTTTTGATTCATTGGCTCATCGATGAATTTAGAAAAGATCAGGGTATTGATTTAGGTAAAGATCAGATGGCTTTACAAAGATTGAAAGAAGCAGCAGAAAAAGCCAAAATTGAACTTTCCACGCAAATGGAAACCGAGATTAACCAGCCATTTATTACTACCGACGCTGCCGGTCCCAAGCATTTAGTTTTAAAATTAAGTCGCGCGAAGCTGGAAGAATTAGTTGGTGATTTAGTCAAGAAAACATTACAGCCAGTGGAGAAGGCTATCACTGATTCTGGTTTTAGTAAGTCGCAAATTGATGAAGTGGTATTGGTTGGTGGTATGACCAGGATGCCATTTGTCCAGAAAGTTGTTGAGGAATACTTTGGTAAGAAACCCAACATTTCAGTTAACCCCGACGAAGTAGTTGCTTTGGGAGCTGCTGTTCAAGCTGGTGTTTTGCAAGGTGAAGTACGTGATGTATTATTGTTAGATGTAACACCTTTAACACTAGGTATTGAGACTTTGGGTGGAGTAGCGACACCAATTATTGAACGTAATACAACTATTCCGACATCACGATCACAAATTTTTTCTACGGCTGCGGATAATCAAACGTCGGTGGAAATTCATGTAGTGCAAGGCGAAAGACCAATGTCGCAAGATAATAAGAGTTTGGGTCGATTTATTCTATCCGGTATTCCGCCAGCACCTCGTGGCGTGCCGCAAGTGGAAGTAACGTTTGATATTGATGCTAATGGCATTTTAAATGTTAAAGCGCAAGACAAGGCAACTAACAAAGTTCAATCTATTACCATTACTGCCTCCTCAGGTCTTTCCAAAGATGAGGTAGAAAAAATGAAAAAAGAAGCTGAGTCGCATGCAGCGGAAGATAAAGTCAAGAAAGAAGAGATTGAAACGAGAAACAATGCGGAATCAATAATTTTTTCCACGGAACGGATATTAGAAGAGAATAAGGACAAAGTACCAGAAGACGTCAAAAAAGAAGTTACTGATAAGTTAGAAGAATTAAAAAAAGTAAAAGACGGCTCTGATTTAGCAGCTATCAAGAAGGTGATGGAAGAGATGAACAAAACCGTTTCCAAAATTGGTCAAGCTATGTATCAGCAAGCCAATGCTCAACAGACGGCAAGTCCTGACCAATCAGCCGGCACCGCTGATCCGCAGGCGGCGGCAGATGCCAATACAGTTGATGGTCAGTATGAGGAGGTTAAAAAATAATTTATTAATTAACTTTGACCAAGTTTATTATGAGTAAAGAGAATAATCCACAAATTCAAATTGCTGATCAAATCATGGGTGCTGAGTATACCAATGCTATGCAAGTCATGCATAATAAGGAGGAGTTTCAAATGGCCTTTTTAAACATTATCGCTCAATCCGGTCGGGTCGTCAGCAAGGTTGTTACCACACCGGGGCATATGAAGAGAATTTTGACCGCCTTACGTGAGAATATGGAAAAATATGAGCAGCAATTTGGTACCATTGATGAATCACAAGCTCCGGCACAGTTTGGATTTGAGGAAAGAAAATAGTTGCTAGTTAATTTAATTAAATACAGATTATGAATCTGTTAGTTTTAAAATATGTCTAAGGATTATTATCAAGTATTAGGAGTAGATAAGAACGCTAACGCTGAAGAGATAAAAAAAGCTTTTCGTAAATTAGCTCACGAATATCACCCTGATAAGAACAAGGGCAATGAAGATAAGTTTAAAGAAATTAATGAAGCTTATCAGGTTTTGTCTAATGCGGAGAAAAAGCAAAAGTACGATCAGTATGGTAGTAGCGGACCTTTTGGTTATGATGGTGCCAGGGCCAACGGCGCTAATGCTAATTATGGGGGCTTTAATTGGCAGGATTTTGGTTCTTGGCAGCAACAAGGCAATGTCCACGCCGATGATCTAGGTGATATTTTGGGAGGATTTGGTGATATGTTTGGTTTTGGTAATCAATCACGCACCCGCCAGCGATCAGGACCGCAGCGCGGTGAAGACATAGAAGCTCGTATTAGTATAACTTTTGAAGAATCATATTTTGGTTGTGAAAAGCAAATTGAATTAAGGAAAAAAGTTAAGTGTTCAAAGTGCCAGGGCAATGGCGCGGCTCCCGGTACGAAAATTGAAAATTGTAAAACTTGTCAGGGTAGCGGTCAAGTCAGAAAAAATCAACAGACTATTTTTGGACAAATAGCAACGGTTGTTACTTGTCCCGAGTGTCAGGGCGAGGGGCGGAGCTATGCGCAGAAATGTCCGAATTGTCAGGGTCGGGGAGTAATCAACGATAATACTAAAATTAAAGTAAAAATACCAGCCGGTATTAATAATGGTCAGAGTTTAAAATTATCTGGGCAAGGCGAAGCTGGTGAAAAAAGTGGTAGCAATGGTGATTTGTATTTATCGATGAACGTTTTATCATCAGCAAAGTTTAGACGCGAAAATGATGATCTTTATACCACGGCACTAATTAATATTTCTCAAGCGACGCTGGGTGATAAAATTTTAATTGAGTCCGTTGCCGAACAGGTAAAATTAAAAATTCCTGCTGGTACTAAGTCAGGAACTCAGTTTAAAATTAGTGGTTATGGTATGCCCAAATTAAATGGTCGTGGTAACGGTAATTTATTAGTTAAGGTGGAAATAAAAATACCCACCCATTTAAATAGAGAACAAAAGAAATTACTTGAACAGTTGAAAGAAAACGATTTATAAGCAAATCAGAATTGCTGGATAATATTAACTAAGTCTTGATAAGAATTAATTGTTACTAATTGTTTTCGTAGGGCAGTGGCTTTTTCATGACCATTAACGTAGCGGAGAACGTGTTTACGAAATTCTACTAAATTATCATTATTTTTATCGGCCGCCATCAGCTCGGCATGAGTAAGTAGAATTCTTTTTATTTGTGCCCAAGTAGGTTGCGTATACCTGTTGAATCTTAACTGTTCTTTGATCTGCGAAAAAAACCATGGTTTACCCCAGCAACCCTGCCCAATGCCAATGCCATCAACAGCCAATTCAGTAATAACGCTTTGAGCTTTTGCTGGTGTATCTAAACCACCATTAGCTAGTAGAATACCAGGATAGATAGTCCTGATTTTTTTTATTTGTTGCCAATCACTTTCTCCAGAAAAAGCTTGCTCAAAAGTACGACCGTGGACCATGATGGCTTGGATGGGTAAGTCTAAAACTTTTTTTACTAATTGTTCCGCAGTTACTTGACCTTTACCATTTCGTAATTTAATAGAGACGGGTAGTTTGGTTGCTTCACAAGTTGCTTGAATAATGTCATAAACCCGGTCCAAATTATTCATCAGAGTACAACCAGCATCATTACGATTTACTTTTTTAGCAGGACAACCAAAGTTGATATCAATACCATCAAAGCCAGCTTGAGCTACGAGTTTACTGGCTTGAACAAATTCTTCTGGTCGGGAGC
>PFPO01000001.1 GCA_002793075.1 Candidatus Komeilibacteria bacterium CG_4_10_14_0_2_um_filter_37_10 | reverse complement strand
ATGTGCCAAAAAGAGGAATAATTATCAACGAGCCATCGGTGGTTGCTATTTCTGTGATTGACAAAAAAGTACTGGCCGTTGGCGAGGAAGCTAAAGAAATGATTGGACGAACGCCAGATACTATCATCGCGCAACGACCGTTACGCAGTGGTGTCATCGCCGATTATAAAACAACGGAAAGTATGTTACGTTATTTTATCAACAAAGCTTTGGGGGGAGTTAAATTTTTTCGTCCCGAAGTTATGATTGCCGTACCCGCTGGTATCACCTCTACCGAGCGGCGGGCAGTTATTGATGCTACTTTGGCTGCTGGTGCGAAAGCTGCTTATATTATTAAAGAACCAATAGCTGCTGCTATTGGTGCTGATATTCCCATTGGCTCAGCCTCTGGTCACATGATTGTTGATATTGGCGGTGGTACTTCAGAAATCGCTGTCATATCTTTGGGTGGCATTGTTGCTAATACATCCGTTCGTATTGGTGGCAACAAATTTGATAACGCTATTCAAGAATTTATTCGTAAAAAATACGGATTAGCTATTGGCGAAAGAACGTCAGAAATGATAAAAATCAACATTGGTTCGGCCATGTATTTAGGAGAACAAGATAAGATAACGATGGAAGTGAAGGGTCGTGATGTCATTACTGGTTTACCAAGGATAATTTCCGTTGATTCGGAAGACGTTACCGAGGCACTGCAAAATGATTTGCAGGGTATTATTAATGCCGTCAAAACAGTTTTATATAATACGCCGCCGGAATTAGCTGCTGATGTTATGGATAAAGGCATGGTGCTCTCTGGTGGCAGCTCTTTATTACGGAATATTGATAAATTACTAGCCCAAGCTACAGGCGTTCCTGCGTATGTGGCTGACGATGCCTTACTTTGCGTCGCTAAGGGAACAGGCATTGCTTTAGATAATTTAGATTCTTATAAGAGAAGTATTTTAGCCACTAAATAAATTATGGCAACAATTGGTTTGGAAGCCACGCGAGCCAGTAAACAGCAAAAAACAGGTACCGAATGGTATGCGTGGCATATTATTAAGCAATTAACGAGTATTGATCGGAATAATCAATACCGTATTTATTTTAAAGATCATTTAGATCCCGATTTATTATCGGTGAACAATAATGTTAAGTTTATATCTTTGCCTTGGGTTGGGAAAAAACTCTGGACCAATTTACGGTTAAGTTGGGAACTGTTATTAAGACCAGTGGATGTCTTTTTGTCGGTTAACTCAGTACCTTTTTTTGGTTTACGTAAATTAATCGTGGTAATTCACGATCTTGGTTTTTATCGTGAACCTCAGCTTTATCAACCGCTAGAACGGTGGTTTCATAAATTTGAACATCGAATCATGCTAGCTAAAGCAGATCGTATTATTGCCGTCTCCGAAAATACCAAGAAAGACATTGGTTATTATTTTCCTCAGTATTTACCCAAAGTAACGGTCATACTTAATGGTTTTGACCACACTGTTTTTCAACCATTAAGTAGCGAGCAGATTGAGCTCGCAAAAAAACGTTTTGGTTTGCCAGTAAACTATTTACTTTATATTGGCAGAATTGAGACGAAGAAAAATATTTTATATTTGGTAAAATCTTTCAGTCAGACGATGGCCGAACATGATTGGCACCTATTATTAGCTGGACGACCGGGTAATTATGGTTATCAAGAAGTAGTTGACTATATTTGTCTGCATAAAATAGATAACAGAATTCATTTACTTGGCTATTTGGATAATGAAAAGTATCATCAGTTGCTAGCAGCTGCAAGTATTTTTGTTTTTCCCACTAAGTTTGAGGGTTTTGGTATCCCAGTTATTGAAGCTTTGAGTTGCGGTGTCCCAGTACTTTGCTCTGATTTACCAGTATTGCAAGAAGTGGCTGGCACTGCTGCTGAATATTTTAGTTTAAAGGATGAGAACTCATTGGCTAATAAAATTAATTTTTTGATCAATCACGAGGAAAAAAGAGAGCAATTACGTCAGTTAAGTAGAGGACAGGCTAGTAAATATTCCTGGCATCAGTGCGCCCAGGCAATGCAAGAACAAATAAGATTGTTAGTTGACAAAAGTTAATAATTTTTGTATATTAAGAAAATCTAAGAGGGTAAATGATCGCTGCAACATTTTTGTAGCAGAGGAAAGTCCGAACACCATTTTAGTCCTTTTAATAAGGGCGGATAATCGATAACATCGACCCAATGGTCCAGTGGACTATTGAGGACAAGTGCAACAGAAAATAAACCCGCCATTCTCTTTTTTTGGAGTTTGGTAAGGGGTGAAACGGTGGTAATTCCGATCAGGAATTTATCGGTTCAACGGATCGATAGTAAGAGACCACCAGTTCTAGTGGCGACACTGGAAGCTAGGTAAACTCTATCCGGTGCAAACCCAAGTAGGTTTTCATTTAATAGATGAAAACGGGTTGGGTGCTAAAGCTTACTAGCAATAGTAAGATTAGATAGATGATCATTCACGACAGAATTCGGCTTATCGCCCTCTTAGATTTTTTTAGCCTATGAAAAAATTTGAATTAATTATTACCTCCATCTTAGTTCCTCTGGATTATCTTTTTTTGTTACTGGCAGCAATCAGTGCTTATTATTTGCGTTATGATATTTTAAGCGATCAGCTAAAACCAGTTGTTTATTCTTTTTCACTTACGACTTATTTATCAGTAGCATCTATTGTTTTAATCTTTTGGGTAATCATTTTAGGTCTTTCCGGATCTTATTCTTTTAGTCGTCAGAGTATGGGTCAAGAGTTAAAACAAGTTTTTTTAGGTTGCTCCACGGCGACCATGTTAATCATTATTGCTTTCTTTTTTAATGCCCAATTTTTTTCTTCGCGTTTTATTATTTTAGCTCTCTGGATTTTAGCCATAGTTTTTTTAGTGTTAGAAAGAACACTAATTCATTTTTTTAAAAAGTTTTTCTATCTTTATGGCTTTGGCGTCAAAAAGATTATCGTTATCGGTGCTGATGCCAATACATTTAATTTAATCGGATTAATTAAGAAAAAACCCATTTTTGGCTTGCGAGTTATTGAGCATTTGGACCGATTTACCAACAAAGAAAAAGAGTATTTATTTCAATTAAATAAGAAATCGGCGATTGATGAGATTATCCAAGCTGATGCTAATTTATCCTTAGGGCAAAAGGAAGATCTTTTTAATTTCTGTCAGGAAAATCAGATTGGTTTCAAATACATTGCTTCTTTGTTAGAAACCAGACTGACAAACTTTGTTATTAATACTTTTGGGGAGTGGCCAATAATTGAAATACGACATACCAAGCTCGATGGTTGGGGACGTATTACCAAACGAATTATTGATTTAATTATCTCATTGATTAGTTGTATAATTTTAATCCCCATTAGCATTATCGTTGGCTTGATAATTATTATTGATTCCACGGGACCCGTTTTTGTATCTTTAATCAGAGTTGGTTTTCGCGGAAATCTTTTTAATTTGTATAAATTTCGTTCCATGGTGAACAATGCCAAGCAGCTAAAGGATACCATCATTCAATTCAATGAACGGGCAGGGGGACCTCTATTTAAGATGAAAAACGATCCACGGATTACTAAGATCGGTAAATTTTTACGTCAGTATAGTATTGATGAATTACCCCAGTTTTATAATGTGTTAAAAGGTGAAATGAGTATTGTTGGTCCTCGTCCTCACGAACCCGGCGAAGTAGCTAAGTACGAAAATTATCAAAAAAAATTATTTAATATCAAGCCAGGAATTACTGGCTTAGCTCAAGTGTCTGGCCGTTCAGAGTTACTTTTTTCTGAAGAAGTACGTTTAGATTCATACTATATTGAAAATTGGTCAGTCTGGTTAGATTTCTATATTATGATCAAAACTTTTTACGTTATTATTTTTCGTAAAAATGTCGCCTAATTATATGAAGATTGCCCTAGCTCATGATTATCTAGTCCAATATGGTGGTGCGGAAAGAGTTGTTGCTGAATTTATCAATTTATTTCCGGAAGCGCCACTTTACACTTTGCTCGGTAGTAAAAAGAATTTATTAAATCGACCCAGTGATCTGATTAAAAATTCTTTTTTGCAAAATATTCCGCATGCTGAGAAGTTTTTGAAATATTTTTTAGGATTGATGCCTTTAGCTTGGGAGCAGTTTGATTTTACTGACTATCAAATTGTTTTATCATCTACTTCGGGGCTGGCTAAGGGAATTATTACCCCACTCAATTGTTTACATATTTGTTATTGTCATACACCGACCAGATATTTATGGAGTGATGCGCATAGCTATGTCGAGGAACTAAAACAACCAAAAATAGTGAAGTTTTTTTTACCTTTACTATTGCATCGACTAAGATTGTGGGATATGTTCGCTGCTCAACGAGTAGACTATTTTATTGCCAATTCGCATTTTGTGGCGCAAAGAATCAAGAAATATTATAATCGCGAAGCCCGAGTTATTTATCCGCCAGTCAATATTGATGAATATCAAATTAGTCAGGAGCAAGATGACTATTTCATTATCGTTTCTCGTTTGCGACCGTACAAGAAAGTTGATTTGGCCATTAAGGCATTTAATGAGTTGGGTTTACCTTTAATTATTATCGGTGACGGTGAAGAAAAAGACAGACTACAAAAAATGGCCAAAAAGAACATTATATTTTTAGGTGAAGTTTCCGAAGAAATCAAGAAAAAATATTTAGCTCGGGCCAAGGCGTTTATCCATCCACAGATTGAAGATTTTGGCATTGCTGCCGTAGAAGCCATGGCTATGGGTAAACCGATTATTGCGTATGCGCAAGGCGGAGCGTTAGAAACCGTGCAGGATGGCGTAAATGGCGTATATTTTAACGAGCAGTCTTGGGAATGTTTAGTTCACACTATTTTAAAAGCCGACTTTGCCCAGTTCAATCCTCATGCTATACGTGAATCAGTTGCTAAATTTAATATTGCGCGTTTTCGTCAGGAGATAAGGGAATTTATTGCCGAGTGTCGTCAAAAAAACAACCAACATCTTAGTTTGTAATTTATGTGCAAAATTTTAATTGATAGCCGTTCTCTTTTTGATCAAAATAAAGGTGGTATCACAATCTATACCCAGAAGTTAATTGAAGCTTTTTTACAACAACAAGATAATTTGAGTTATTATTATTTGCAAAATAACTGGCGGCAAAAATACCAATCAATCATGGCCTTAGAACCAAATAAGATTGTTAATTACTCGGTACCTTCCAAGGTATTTAATTTAGCCCAGTTGTTATGCCAGCGACCGCGCGTTGATCTCAGGCACTGTTTTGATCTAGTTTGGCAACCTAGTTTTAATTTTATTAGTATTTCTCAGCGCTGTAAATACGTTTTGACTGTTCATGATTTATCTTTTTTGATTAATCCACACTGGTTTGATCGACAGCGAAGATTGTGGCACTGGTTGCAAGCGGTCAAAAAAATGTTGTTTCGCGCAGATCACATAGTTACCGTATCGGAGAATACTAAACAAGACTTAGATTATTTTTTTAATATTAAGTCTGATAAAATTACAGTTATCTCTTCTGGCGCCAATGATTTGGTAGTTGCTGACAACAATCAAGTTTTAAGATTTGAATTACCGGCAAAATATTTTTTTTATTATGGTACAATTGAACCGCGAAAAAATATTGTTGCTCTAGTAACTGCCTGGCAAAAATTAGTCCAGCAAGATAAATATCGCGACATTCACTTAGTTATCGGCGGTTCATTTGGTTGGGGTATGAATAGTTTTATGAAGAATTATATCCAAAAAAATATTAAGAATCTACATTATTTAAATTATCTCAACGATCAGGAAAAAAAAGTATTAATTCAGCGCTGCTTGGCTTTAATTTGGCCAACTTTTTACGAAGGATTTGGCTTCCCACTTGTTGAATGCTTGAAATATAATATTAAAGTAATAACTAGTTATTCATCAGCCATTCCCGAAATAACGCAAAACCAGGTTGTCATGATTAATCCCTACAACGTCAATGATATAATTCTCGCTATGCAAATGGTAGTAGATGATAAATTTAATATTAATAAAGATCAGACAGTATCCTTAGTGGCAAAATACCAGTGGTCGGAAACAGCTCGACAGTACAATGATTTATTTAAAAGATTAATGGCAAATCTATGAGGATTGGTATTGATGCCAGAATGTACGGACCATCAGCCCGAGGATTGGGTCGTTATATCCAAAAATTAATTGATCATTTAGCAATTATTGATCAAGATAATGAGTATTATATATATTTAGGGCCACATAATTGGGATGATTTTCAAACAACTAATCCGAGATTTTTTAAAGTTTTGGTTAGCGCTCGCTGGTATACATTATCCGAGCAGATAATATTTCCGTTAATTCTCTGGCGCTCGAAGCTAGATTTAATGCATTTCCCACATTTTAATGTGCCGTTGTTATA